>JAPKCE010000297.1 GCA_028823075.1 Myxococcota bacterium | reverse complement strand
GCCGGGGTCGAAACCCACGCACACATCCGTCCCGACGCTGAGAATTTAGATGCCTGGAGCCAGCGCTTCATGGAGCTTGGGGCGCATGTCGACACCACGGCGTGGGATGCACAAGCGCTCACCGAGCGACTCACTGAACTCGGTCCTGATGCGGTCTTTGGCTGTCTGGGAACCACCAAGAAGCGCATCGCTCGTGATGCAAACGAGGGGAAAGCATCGAGCTACGCGGTGGTCGACTACGGAATGACCGTCATGCTGCACAGCGCCGCGGAAAGCTGCGGCACCAACCCACGCTTCGTGTACCTGTCATCCGCCGGCTCCAAGCCAGGTGGTGAAGGCAGTTACCTCGGTGCGCGCTGGGCCGTCGAACAAGTCCTAATCAAGAGCAGCCTACCCTACACAATCGCCCGACCCTGCTTCATTACAGGGCCCGATCGCGACGAGAACCGCCCAGCAGAGCGACTCGGAGCGACAATCAGCGATAGTGTGCTTTCGTTGATCGGCGCATTCGGCGCCAAAGGGCTGCAAGAGCGCTACCGCTCAACGACCAATACCATCTTAGGTGCAGCGCTGAGTCGCTTGGCTTTTGAGCCCGCAGCGCAATGTCAAATCATCGAGTCCGAAGGGCTTCGATAAATCGACTTTAAGGACAACAGATCGCCTCGCTCTCAAGCCACAAACGCTCAGCGGTTTCATCATCTTGCGCCATGGGATGCCCGGGCTCAAGCGGTTGGTTGTCGGAGAAGTAGAGACCACTGACCGAGGCAAGCGACGGATGGGTCGCCACCAAACATTGCGTCGACGCACCCTGCGCAATGGTCTTCAAATGGGGCTTGAGGCGCTCGTACATCTCCGCTCTATTCGGAACGTGCCGCCCAAGGTTGGTGTCGATCACCCCGGGATGCACGGAATTCGCTGTTCGGCTTGAACCCTCAAACCGCTTGGCGAGTGAGCCCGCGAACATCAGATTCGCCAGCTTGCTTTGCCCATAGGCTTTCCACGCATCATATCCCCGTTCACCCGACAGATTATCGAACTCAATACCCGCCTCGGGCGCCATCTTATGAGCGCCACTTGAGAGCATTACCACCCGCCCATCGGCTGCTAGGCTGTCAATGAGCCCGGTGACCAAAGCAAAATGACCGATGTGATTGGTAAAGAACTGCAGTTCATAGCCCTCAATCTGTCGCAACTCCGGCAGCGCCATGACCCCTGCATTTGCAATCAAACCGTGCACCGGTCCGAGCTTGCGAATCGAGTCGACGGCTGCTGCCACCGAATGCAGATTGCCCAAGTCACATGCGACAGCCGTTCCATCGATCGACAACTCATCGAGGGCGTTTTGCGCTCGATCGATGCTGCGCGCTAAGCCGACAATTGTCGCGCCGCGCAAGGCCAAGACCCGACACGTTTCGTATCCCAATCCAGAGTTGCAACCCGTGACCACAAACCGGCGACCACTGAGATCCAACCCTTGGGTCACGTCTTCTGCCGTGTGTTCCATACCAAACGAGAGATTCGTCATCATGCGCTCCGATCCATAAGATAGTGATGGGCGAGCCGCAGCTCGCGTGGTGGACCTTGTTTCATGTTTACGAGATAGTCACCAGGTGAAGCCGATGAGGACATCGTCATGACCCCTGAGACCGATTTAGCGACGCTGATAACAAATCTAAGGCCCGAAATACGACCGGCTACCTATGTGTTCTGTAACCTAGCGGACGCAAAGTATGGCGCACTGGCACAAACCCAGCCGCTCGCCTGCTTTGCTGAAGCCGAGGGACTCACCTTGGTTATCACGCAAGAAAGCGCTGAACTGGAAGGCCTGAGCTATCAAGGCACCTTTCGCTGTCTTAGCCTACAGATCCACTCGAGTTTGGAGGCAGTCGGTTTAACCGCTGCCGTAACCAGCGAACTCGCGAGTCACGGCATCAGTGCCAATGTGATTGCCGCTTTTTACCACGACCATCTCTTCGTACCGTCGCGCCAGGCAGACTTGGCGCTTCGCCTTTTAGAGTCGATGAGCGGGCGCCAATAACGGCGAGTTGCCGGTGTCCCGGGCTGCTGGAATTACAGTGCAGCGCTCAGAAAACGCGCTAATTTCATGGCAGCCCGTGCCCCGCGGCCGGCTTGAAGAGCTCGACAGGGTCGGAGACCCCTTTGAGGTCATAGACCCCAAGTGATTCGCTCGTCTCCGCTAAGAGCTCAGCGATTTCCTTCGAAAACAGTAGCGCCTCTTCGGTCTCACCTGTCACGTCCTGGATCCGAGCGACGAGATTGACCGCCTCGCCCATGACCGTAAAGTCGAGACGCCTGGACGCCCCGATGTTGCCGTAAACGACCGTCCCAAGATGCACCGCCACGCCAGCACGGAGCGGCAGCAGCCCCTCTTCGACGCGGAGGTTCGAAAGGTCGTCGAGTCTTTGTAAAGCATCCTGTGCGGCGCAAACCGCCTGCCGCGCCGCGTCGCCGGCCGACGTCTCGTCGCGGATGCGAAAGACGACTAACATAGCGTCACCGATGAACTTGAGGATCTCCCCCTGCTGCGCCCATATCGCCTCGGCCATACAGTCGAAGTACTGGTTCATCACATCGATGATAGCGAAAGAGCCCAGGGCAGAGGTCATCGAGGTAAAGCCCCTCAGATCACAGAGCCACAGCGCGGCCTGGACCGTCTCTCCCTGGCCTCGCAACATCTCTCCGGCCAAGACCCGCTCACCGATGTGCGGTCCCAAGTAGGTCTGTAAAATGGTCTTCGCGAGTCGGCGGGTCTCGACGATGCGGATCAGCAGCCGCAGGACAGGAAAGAGCCCCTCGATACCGCCGACCTCCTCTGGCGAAAACCCGCCAGGGCGCTTGGTACAGACTGTCAAGACGGCGATGCCATCGTCTCCATATGGAATGGGAAACCCGAGATAGTGTGTGTAGCCCTGCTCCCTGAATTCTCCAATGATCGGGTGCTGGCTACCTACCCGCGGATCCTCCATATCGAAGTGCGCGGGTTTCCGGCTTTCTACCAACAATCGAATCGGGCTGGCGAGGTAGAGTGGTTTCAGAGTGTCCTCACGTCGGACAGGCACCTCGATCGCATCGCCCATACCCTCGTCCCAGACCACCGCATAGCCTGCCATCTCTGGATGCAGTGCGAATACGCCCAGATTGATTCGCTGGATAGCGACACCCGCCTCTCGGAGCCGCGACACCAGTTTGTCGGTCAGCGAACGTAGATCTCTATGTTCATCGGCAGTGGCTATCAGCCAATCGACTATGTCGTCGAAGTGCGTTTTCATGACCACCCACCTCAATTCTCATAGGATTATGAACAGGACCCGCCGACGACTCAAGGGAAAGATCGGGAAAAGAGGGTAGTGCAAAAAACGACAATAGAACCGGTCAGCAATCAGGTCCCTACGAACAGGAGGATCGGTAGCTGGTTCTCGGGCCGATGATTCGTCTCGTCAAAGAGAAACTTGGCATTTTCATGAGGTGTTTGGGATCTGTTAGGAGCGAGTGCCGCTGGGGTTACCGGCAATACAAGCGATCAGAGCGAAGCCAAATTTCTGCGACAACGCCGCGCCAGAATGACCGTGCCGACCACAGCCAAAATCGCCATGCCGACCAGAAGGTTAAGGCTGGCACGGTAGCCGTAGTTGTCGAGCACCCAGCCGATGATCTCTTCTTGAAAGATCGGGCCGATCGAGCCGATGCCATTGATCAGCCCGGCGGCGACAATAGCCCCTCGCCGACCAC
>JAPKCE010000009.1 GCA_028823075.1 Myxococcota bacterium | reverse complement strand
CTCGCGACCTTTGGTTTCTTGCTTAATATCGTGCAGGCTCATCATCAGGTCTCGGGCGTATTTCCAACGTACATAGGCGACATCGGCAGCGGCGATGAGCACCAACAGCGCAGCGATCGAAAAAACGAGGACAATGGCGATTTCACCAACCTTTGCCAGGCCGATCGCAGGATGCATCCACACCAGTCCAGGCAGAATCTCCCAGCGGTTTCTTAATACGATGATACCGACCAAGCCCAAGCCGCCGATCTTCATTAAAGCCTTAGCGAAGTCGGCCAAACCCTGAACGCTAAAATACATCTGCTTGGCTTTTTTAAGCGGGTTGAGCTTTTTGATGTCCGGCTTAACCGCTTCCCAGGCTAACAAAGCGCCAACTTGGGCGAAACTCGTGAGAAAAAGAGCGATACCAAGAAAGATCATAATCGCAGCCAAGGGAACCCCGACCAAGAGCACCGTGTCCAAAGCTAAATCACCCAAGGGGGCGTTGGGCTGGGCGATGCGTTTGTAGATATTTTTGGTCAACTCGATGACGCCCGAAGCAAGGGACTCACCGAAGGAAATAAATGCCATGGCACTACCAAAGACGGTGACCACAGCGCCCACTTCACGACTAAAGGCGACCTGTCCTTTTTTGCGAGAATCCTCGATCTTTTGAGGGGTGGCGTCCTCTGTTTTGGAGTCTTTATCCTCGTCGGCCACCGCAGCCCCTTCGCGCACCCCGGCGCCAAGCCTGGTGGATCAGCGAACCAGGAGGGCGAGGGTGTCCAGATGAGCTTGCAAGAAACTCTCCACCAGGGCCGGAACCTGTCCGACCTCATTGGCTAAAATCAAGAGGCCCCCGAGGATGGTAACACTGTACGCTATCTGAAAGATCTGGACCTGAGGAGCGACTCGGGCGAGCACGCCGAACAGCAGATAAAGCAAGGTAGCGCCGCCAATTACCGGCAAACCAAAGCGCACGCCTTGTTCGAACATCAGCGAGCCTGACAAAGGACCGAACATCCATAGATCCACATGCGGCTGCCATGCGAAGCTCTGACGTAGAAGCTGCAAAATGCCGAGGTGAAAATCGAAGGAAAGTATCACCACCGCGCCCGCCAAAACGAGGAAACGACTCACTGGGTTTTCGCGGCTACCTGTCGAGGGGTCGACGACGCCTGCCATCCCTAAACCGATGTTAATACCTAAGATTTCCCCGCCGAAATGTAAAGCGTCAAGGGATAGACGAACCGCAAACCCGAGAACCAGGCCGATGCAAGCCGAAGCGGTCAGGTTGTAAATTGTCCAAGCGAGGCTCATTTCGACGACCGCCAGAGGTGAGGCCATCTGAAAAATCCACGCTAACCATAAGGCCGTAATAGCGCGTAAACGAACGCCAAAAGGTCCGCCGGGAAAGGCGGGTAGCACGACAAAAAAACAGATCAGCCTGAGGCTGACCATACCAAAGCCTAGAAGCCATTCAGGCTGGGTCCAAAAAAGATCGCTCATGGCGCCGTAATGGTTCCAAACAGTTCAAACATCTGAATGGTGTAAGATACCAGAGCATCGCTGCTCCAACCGCCGATCAACCCCATCAAACCCACAACCGCGATCACTTTAGGCACGAACACCATCGACGGCTCTTGCAGTTGGGTAAGGGCCTGGAACAGGCTCATAAACAGACCGACCGTTAGGCCAATCAGAAGGTATGGGCCGGCGACTGCCATCGAAACGTCAACCATTTGGCGCAAGGCGATTGAGACGGTTGCACCGTCCATCTAGACCTCCATACCGAAGCTGCGCGCCAGGTTGACCACCACCAAATTCCAACCGTCGGCGAGGAGGAACACCAGCACCTTAAAGGGTAGCGAGACCATCACCGGCGGCAGCATCATCATGCCCATGCTCATCAGCAAAGTTGCGACCGCCAGATCGACAACGAGAAATGGCAGAGCGACCAAAAACCCGATCTGGAAGGCAGCTTTTAATTCGCTCAACATAAATGCCGGCACGAGCAGATGAAAGGCGATATCGTCGCGCGACTTTGGTCGCGACTGAGCGGCCAAACGATGAACCGTCATCAACTCCTTGTCGCGGGTATGGATCAGTAGAAAACCTCGCACATTTTTCAGTGCGACCCCAACCAGCGCCACATCACTGATCTGACCATTTTGATGGGGCACCACACCGTCTTCCCAAATACGGTTCGCCACGGGGGTCATAACCGCTGCGGTCAGAAACAAAGCGAGGCTGACCAGGACTTGGTTGGGAGGCGAACTCTGAGTTCCCAGCGCCGTGCGCAAGAAACCAAAAACAATGATAATGCGCGTAAAACTGGTGACCGAAATAACGATCGCTGGGGCCAAGGTGAGCACCGTCATCAGCCCCATAACCTTGAGGCTTTCAACCAAGTTCCCATCGCCACCACCCACCGAGAAATTGATCTCAGGCAAGCTGATGGTCGGCGCGTCTACTTGCGCCAAAACCGAGCCGGGAAACAGGCAGACGCCGAACACAGCGACGAGTTGCAATGCGAATTTCAGGCTAGGGATCAATCGGAGCATACCCGTCGAATCTCGGCCAGCCGGAGCTGCAGATCGGCGCGCTCATTGGGGCTTATGGATGCGGCAACCGGGGCCACGACCGGAGAAGCTGAAACCTCATCCTCGCGACCGCTCTGAGCCGTATTAACCCAAGCACCAAGCCGGTCAGCCGGGTTTTGTCCGACCAATGCGCGCAGGCGGTCGACCTCGTCATCCTCATTGCCGTCGATAACGCGGCCGTCATCAAGGCGCGCAAGTAAACGGGGGCCCTGGTCGCTCAAACCGACGATCAGCACCGCTCCGCCCACTTCGAGAACGGCGACTGAGCTTTTCTGGTCGAGCTTAGCTCGCGACACGACTTTCAGACCAAAAGCCTCTTCCATCGGTGTCTGGCGGCGACGCCAAGCGAGGAAGCCGAAAATTCCTAAGGCTAACAAACCAAAGCCGGCGGCGATGCGAACAGGGCGTCCCAGGCCGCCGGACGGGGGAATCGGCGGCGTAACGAGCGTTGAGCCGTCTGCATCATCGGCTTTCGGCTCGCCGTCGCTCCCATCACCTCGCGTTGCGGCGGCTATAGCGGCTAAGCCGACGGCTGCTTTCGCTGGTTCTTCTGCGATGATCTGCTGCTCTTCGCTTGAGCCGCTTAATGCCTCATCAGAAGATGGCAGCTTAGCAACCAGTTTGGCAGATTCTTCAAAGGCATTAAATGGTTCTTTTTCAACCACGCGCTCGCTGCCGAGGAGCATGTCTGCGAGGTCACGCTCAACGCTAGGATCCGACATCTTCAAGCGCCAAACGCGACCGCTGACGCGGACCACAGCGCGATCGGCAAAGGGTCTTGCCAAACGACTCAAGGTCAGCACCAAGCGATCGCGCTTAATGCTAACACGGCGCACAGCGCCAAGCGCCTGACGCTTGCCCGGGAGATTACGGGAAACCAACGCAGGAAGGTGTACCACCAGGCGCCGCCCAGCGGGCACGACCGGCAAACTGTCTCGGCGCAATGGCTTTGCGAATTCGAGCACTAAGTTTGAGCCTCGAGGGCTGCGTTGCAAGTCAACCCGCAACAGCTTTTGGCCCGCCTGAGGTTGCGCCAGAGAGGCAACCAACAACAACGCGACCATGCTAACTGCTTCCTAGACCGCTGATGCGATCCGAGGCGGAGATAATTTCGACCAGGCGCACACCGTAGCGCTCGTTGACTACAACAGCCTCGCCGCGCGCCACCAACTTACCGTTGAGCAGGATATCCAAAGGCTCGCCGCTCAATTTATCGAGATCGATAACCGAACCGGGCGACAGGCTCATCAACTCTTGGATTGGCATACGAGCGCGACCGAGGCGAACGCTGATCTCCAAGGGGATATCGAGAATGAGATCAATCCCTCCCGGGTTGTTCTCCGACATAATCTTCCTCCTCTGAGTCCACGGCGGATCCGACCATGAATCCGACGTGCTTGCGGTGGAGGACAGGACGTCCTGTAAACTTGGGTTTTCCTTCGACGGATAAAACAACCGGCTCGTCTGCGGGGCGGTCCAGCATTAACACTGTGCCTTCCTGCAATGCGAGCAGCTCCTTTACCGTCATCCGAATACATCCAAGTTCTACCGAAAGGTCGATGACAAACTCACCGATCTGCTCCTGCAAGGCTTGGGCCCAATCGTTCTGTCGTTCGTCGGCTTGCACCTGAAGTTCGGCGCCTAATTCCTGTTTATACGGTTCGAGGGAGGAGAAGGGGATTGCCAGATGAACCTTACCCCGAACAGAAGGCAGTTCGATGTTGTAGGTCGTGACCATCACCAGATCGTTTGCCTGGACAATCGACGCGTATTGCGGGTTCGACTCAGTGCGGATGTAGCTCATCTTAAGCGGTAAAAAGCTGCTCCAGGTCTTAGCCAGGGTCTGGCCGTAAATCTCCACCACACGCTTCACGAAAGTAAGCTCGATGGAGGTAAAGGTATGGGCCTCGGTGCGCAATTGTCCCGCCCCGTGCCCGCCGAAAAAACCCTCGAGCATGGCGTAGAGCAAGCGAGCTTCAACGGCCAACAACGAAACGCCCCATAGGGGCTCGATCCGCACCAGATTGAGGCAACTAGGAACCGGTAGGTAGTTGAGGAACTCGGACATTTTCATGGGGCCTGTGCCATCATGATGAACCCGTACGGCGCGACGGATCGTGGTCTCGAGCAGCTGACCAAAAGCCATGCCTGTGCGCTCGTTGAAAATCTCCAAACTCGGCATGCGCACGGTGAGCGTGCGATCTGCGCTCGTCAGATCGATAGGCTCGGCGTCGCGTTTTAGACGCTCGGCCTCAACGCCGGCTTCGGCGGCGCTTTTGGAGCCGGTCTCGACATCCTCATTTTTAATGGCCGAAAGGAGGGCTTCAACCTCGTCTTGACTGAGGATCTGTTCGGCCACGAAACCCTCTTTTCCTATTGAACCAAGAATTCAGGGAAATACACGCGGCGAAACACAGGGCCACCCGCTTCGCCCTCAAGACTGTGATTAAGGCGCGTCAACAGACGTTCTTTAATATACTGTTTGTTGTCGCTTCCGACCACGTCATCAACGGTCAGATCACTCAGGAACTCAATGATTTGATCTTTAATTCTCCCCTTACGTTGGTCCGCAAGGGAGAGGTAGCGCTCGCCCGTCAGCTCAAACTCTAAAGCCAGCTTGAGATAGCGTGTTCCCTCGGGCACGCGCAGGTTAACAATCAAAGGCTCCATGACCCAGGAAGGCCCCGCTCCTTCGGGCTGTGCTGAAGCCGTTCCGCCGGCCTCACCCGACACGACGACCGCGGCGGGCGACGGCCCCCGAGAGGTGATGAGGTATCCGAGCACGCCAAGCACCGCCACAATATTGACGGACATCATGATCATCATCATTTTGTTGCCGCCACCGCTCTTTGACTCTTCGACCTCTTCTTCTTCGCTCATTGTATCCCCTTTGAATCCGGCATCTCAAGCACCATCCGCACTTTGCGGGCTCCCCCGCCCACTGGGTTGGGAGCAACACCTAACCGGTTTCGTTTTTTCTTAATACCGCTATGGCGGCGTATAAATTCGCTAATGTTTGAAGCCTTTTCAGTCGCAGCCATCCAGGAACTAAGCCCATCGCCACGAGCGACGGTCTCAACACGTACTCGTGCGCCAGACTCGACAGCGGCATCGCCGACCATGCGCAATTGATCCTGTGCAGCTCGGCTGATCCCATTATCCTTTCCAAAGGCATCCTCGTCGTCCTCGAAGGCGATCTGTATGCCGGTTGGTAAGAATGTAATCTCCACCTTTTCCTGCTTTCCGCGCTCCAGAATGCGCTTTTCGAGAAGGCGGCGACGATCGTCGGAAACCCCTCGCCCAACCATGCGCAAGTATTGCGCCAAATCCTCGGCGACCGAGGTCATCTTCGGAGGTAAGGCTTTTGGTTTCGCAACTTCCATTTTGGGTACGACTGGCGCTTGAGCACCAAGCGCAAGAACCCCGTCACCTCCGCCCATCGCAGCGCTCTCGGTGAGCTCCTTTAGTGCCTTGGCATCGAGACTGCTCATGGAAAAAAGAAGCACGAAAAATGTCAGCATAAGGGTGAGGAGGTCGGAAAAAGTAATCATCCACGCACTCGGGTCCATTCCAGGTCCTTCTGGAGTAATTTTGCGCTCTCGATCAGCCATGGTCTTTAGTCCCTATTACCCATCAAAGCGTTTTTTGACGCTCTAATCGAGCCCCCAAACGATTTCGACGCGACGACGGCGTGCGTCACTAACCGAAATCGCCTCACCGCTCTTAGAAACGAAATGCGGTGATAGTTCCTCGCCACGCCCCTCGACAATGAGCAACTCGCGCGGCACGCGCCCCGCATACATCAAGTAGTTCATCACCAATACGGCGCGTTTTAGCGACAACATCAAGTTGGTTTCATTACCATTAGATGGTGTTGCATCCGAATAGCCGACAACGCGCACCGGCAAACCGACCTCCTTGATGACCTGCGCCACCGAATTGAGCGAGCGGAACATGCGCGGGCTAATGCGGTTCAAACCGGTTTCAAAGAGCACGTCGTCCTGCAGCGCTAAAGTAAAACTGTCGTCGCGTTCAAGCAGTTCGATAGACGGGTCCAGGTCGGCGCGCTCGAGCAAGGATTTATAAACCTTTTCCTTGTCCGGTTTTTTATCCTCATTCTCTTTTTCTTTAATCGATAAAGGCCCCGCTGTGGTCGATTTACCACCGCTTAGCGGGCCGAAAGAGCCATATAGAGAATCGAGCGCCTTCATCACCTTGATTTGAGTGATGGTCGCCAAAGAATTCATGACGATAAAAAATGCCAACATGATCATCGACAACGAGGTCATCATAACCACAAAGGCGTCAGTTTCTACCTCTTCGGGCTCGGGCTTTCTCTTCCTACCCATCAGTCAAACAGCGACAAGCGTTCGCCGGGAGGAAGCATGGCATTAAGCTTTTTTTCGACCATTCGAGGGCTCTCGCCCTTGGCGATGGCCATCACCCCCTCCATCATCATCTCACAATATTCTGCCTCAGCGGTGGAGCGCATTTTCAGCTTATTCGATACAGGAAGGAAGATCAGGTTCGCCAACAAGGCGCCATAAAATGTAGTTAACAATGCCACGGCCATGGCAGGGCCGATCGTTGACGGGTCGGACATATTCTGAAGCATCTGCACCAAGCCAATAAGGGTGCCGATCAAGCCCATCGCCGGGGCGAAGGTCGCGCCCAAACCCATCAACTCGTTGCCAGCGCGATGTCGACCCTTCATGCGATCGAGATCGATGAACATAATATCCTCGACCGCCTCGGGAGCGATGCCATCGATGGCGAGTTGAATTCCGTTCGCCATGAAAGGATCAGCATTGGCGAGGGCTGCCTCTAGACTGAGCATTCCTTCACGACGCGCTATCTGAGAGAACTCAACCAGGCTCGTCGCTGTCTCAACCGCAGGAATAGCCTCGAATTTTAAGGCCTTTGAAAAGACTTTACCCAGGCTCTGAAACTTCTCCATCGAGGTGGCAAGCATCACCGCGCCGGTCGTGCCGCCGATAACGATCATCACCGATGAAGAGTCGACGAACGCCATGCCGCCGCCCATGGCGACCGAACCCAAGACCAAACCGAAAGCGATCACTGCTCCAAGTATGGTTGCAATATCCACTAAGGCGTTCTTCCGCTTGCTTCGAGCAGTTCGTTAGGAGGGCGAATCGTCTTCGAGATCAGGGGGTTTTACGGATCTTAAAAGCGTACAAGCGACGATCGTGGCTGGTAAAGAAAAGTTCGTCGCCGTCGATAACGGGGTCGGACTCGATCTTTCCTTGCGTCTTGTACTTCCAAAACACTTTACCGGTCGCTTGCTCCAAAGCATACATCTGGTTGTCGCCCACACCGGCACCAATAAAGATCAGGCTCTTATAGGCAGCCGGGCGAGCGCGAATCGGTCCGTTGGTCTTAAACGACCACTTCTCTTTTAAGGTCTTTGCGTCGAGGCAATAGACGTTGCCCGAGACATCACCAAAGAACAGGTTGTCGCCGACGATGCGCACCGACGAGTTGATCTCGTTCTTCGCTTGGAAACTGTTGACGATCTTACCGGTCTTCGAATCGAGAGCATAAAGGCGACCGTCTTCCGGGCTCTTGCCACCCAGACGGCCGTTGCTGCCGATGTAGACGACGCCGTCACCGGCGACCGGCGAGGAGGTCACGGTACCGTTTAAGCGTGTGCGCCAGGCCAACTGCCCGCTGTCAGCATCGATGGCGTAGACGTTCCAGTCCATATTGCCCAAAATAATTAATTTACCGACATGGATCGGCGACGAATAAGCGAAGTCAGCCGGCGGCCATTCCCATTCGGCGCCGTTTTCCGAAGCAGGAGGAGCCGGCTCGGCACCCGCACTGCAGACCTCAGCGGTTTTACCTTCGGCTTCGGCCGCTTGGGCATTCGCCGCACAATCAGCAGCCACTTTAATGCGCGCCTGAACCGCGTCGGTATATGCCTTAATCTTAGGGTTCGTCGGAGGGCCTGGAAGCTCCTCGGCCGCGTTGTCTGGGAAAATCCATTGCATCTTCTTATCTTCGACAGCCATTTTATAGACATGACCGTCGTAACTGGAGAAGATTACCGAATCGTTTTCAGCAAGAGGATCAGACTTGATACGCGCCCCAGCTGTGTATTCCCAGACCATGCGTCCGTCGTAAGATGCCGCATAAAACTGGGAATTAGTGGAGCCGAAAAGAACAATATCCTCATAAGCGGCAGGGCCGCCCACAACACCCATACCTTGGCGATCGAGGCGCCAAACAAAACCACCGAGGCGGTTGATGGCGTCGAGGCCCACATCAGATCCAAAGAAAATACGATCCTTCGTCACCAGCGGTGTAGAAACCGACGGCGCTTTCGACACGAACACCCAACTTTTTGTGATCGGTTCGCTGGTGCAGCCCAAGCCGCCCCATGCTAGGATTGTAACGGCTAGATAGTTCATCGCTCGGCTCATCTAGATTTCCCGTCGCGCGGCTCTTAGTTAATGCAATGCCGCTTATCACAATTGCCCCACGTGGGGTCAATGGTGGATCGTTAGTATTTCTCAGGCTCTTGGCAGCAAACGGCCGCCTAGGAGGTTAAAATCTTCGCTCAAAGCACTAGGGAGTTCGTCTCGGCCAAGCGGGTCGCTCAACTCGAGCGCCACAATAGCCTGACCCGCACAACGCACTACCCTGGGCATCTGAAGGGGGTCGAAGGCCAAATGGTACAAGCCTTCGGCAACTCCCTCACCCGGTGTTTTTTGTAACAAGGCGATGCCCGCTAAAATAACTTCGTCGCTGCGATCACCAAGAGCGTCTAGGCCAGCCCGTATGGCCACCTCGCCCCCAATATCCCCCAGCGCGGTTATTAACTCAACACTGGCGTCGGCTGCACGGTGATCCCCAAGACGCTTTTTAAAGGCAGCTTGCACCTGATCGGTGTAGGTCTCTTTATCCATTAATTGCCGAGCTACAGACAAAACTTGATTGAGCCGCTCGCCGCTCATCAGCAGCACGCTGAGAGCTCGCAACAACTCCTCATCACCCTGACGCTCGGACAAGCGCTGAGCTAACCAAGTTTTTTCTTTTTCATCCCAATGGGGTGAATCGCAGTTGACCATAAAGCGGCTAAGTACAGCGCTGTAAGCCTCAAAGTCGGCCATCTGCAACAAACGTAACATCGCATCCTTGCGAGGCTCATGTTGCCCATAACGCTGACGTGCCGCCTTTTTAAGACGGTCAACCTTGGAACCGAACAATCCAAAAACCACCGCTATTCCCCCTTGTTGTCCTGCGCTACACTAAGCAGAAAAAAGAAAGAAGGGCGCCATGTCGACGCCCTTCTCCAATCAGCCGATAAAAGCTGATCTTAGAGGTCAGACCTTCAGGACGCGGTGGCATCCTTGAGGGACTTGCCGGCACTGAACTTCGGCACATCGCGAGCAGGAATCTGAATGGCCTGCTTGGTTTGCGGGTTGAGACCCGTGCGAGCTTTGCGATGCTGGCTGAAGAAGCGACCAAAACCGGGAAGCGAGATCTGCTCTTTAGCGGACAGCGCTTCGGCGATCAGACCAGTGTTGTCGTCACCGTCGAATTTGCCGCCGAACAGTGCGTTGAGGACGCGGCCAGCATCCTTCTGCGAGAGGTTGGTCTTTTCGGCCAAACGGCCGGCGAGGATGTTCTTGTTCACAGTTGCCATGGTAATTCTCCAATATAGGCGTTGCCTGTTTGTGTGCCCCCCAGCGGGACACGGGGTTTGTTAGGATCGGAACGTAGGGAAGCCCTATCGGCCGCGCAAGGGGAATTCTGCCAAAGGATCGGCAGAGGCAATTAGGTGCATCCCGCTGGCCATGCGGGCTACAACTTAAAATGCTCGTAAGTAGAAGCACTGAGCGAGGGTAGATACTTTAGTGACATAGCTGCTCAAGTCACTTGATATTTTATCTCACAAAGGGGGATGGTCGACCTTCTAGGGGGGCGATTACCCATGTGGACTCATATTGCACTTTGCCTACTATTTTCCGTGAGTATACAACCTCTTGCGTCCCTCTTTCAGTACACTGACGAAGTTGGGAATCAGCATATAGTCGATGATGCTGAACTCATCCCGCCGCGCTTTCGACGTAACGTTTCTGTGCTCGATGATGAGGGTCAAGTCCTCGGTGATTTAGAGAGTAACACAGGTGTTTCAGCCGATAACTCGAGACAATTAGAGGGGTTAAAAGAGCGCGGCCGCGGCCGCGAAAAATCGAATAAAAAGTCCTCTCGGCAGCTTTTAGGCGAGCTTTTGCAAGAAGAGCCGGACGAATTTGATGAACTAGAAACTGGAAAAGCCGCTCCGAAGTCGCCGAAGAGTCGTGACTCTAAAGGTTCGACCGCCCCTCAATTGCCCGAAGGCTCACCGACTTGGATGCTTCTCGCTGTCGCGCTGATCTTCGTCGTCTTCGCACTCAAACTGCTGCAAGGGTTCTTAAGAATGGCGGCCTTCGCCTGCGCAGTCATGGCGCTGTTACTCTTCGTCGCCGAAGAGTATGGAGACACCCCAGTTGGCTCAAAAGTTAAGGTTGCCACCGAAAATATCGTCGCCCCCCTCAAGAAGATTAAGAATATGGCGGGAGATAAAATGGCCGTCCCCCTATCGGCACCCTACGAGATCATCGACAAGGTGCGCGGCGCTGTGCGCTCTCAACAAGGAGCAGCGGATGAGCGCAACGCTATCTTAGATAAGTTGTCCACCGGTGAATAATCTTTGTTTATTGCTTATTGCCGGCCTCGTTCTCCAGGCCTGCTCCTGCGACAATCAACGGCAACAAGCCAAAGCCAAAGCGGCCCAGCGCGTTAGCGCGGCAGTGACCGCGAGCCCGGTGGAGATCGCCGCAAGTCAAAAGATTGCCGTCGACAATCTGCATAGCGACCGCAAACTGCTGGACAGGGTATGGCGCATGCCTTGGCGCGAAGCTCGCCTGCGCCTCTCCACGCATCATGTTTGGCAAGGGAGCGCCAAGCTAGCTTACTCAAAGGTTGGCGGGCCCGGGCTCAGCCTCTATGAGGAAGCTGAGCTTCGATTCCAGCAGGGTAGCGAGGCTTTGGATCTATCGGTTAGCAACGACGGCGGATTTTTCCAGCGCATCGTTTTCTCCAACGGGATGCTTTACCGAAAGTATCAAAACGGTGACTACATCGCTTCCAAAGACCTGGATTCCAAACGCCTTTTCCATGCCGACGAAGCCTTCGCACTCGGCGTGTCCGCTTGGGATCTCATCGGCCGCTTGATCAGCCTAAAACCGACATCGTCTCAGAGCGTCGCTGGGCGCCCGGCAGCTTGTTACCAGATCAGAAAGTCGGCTGCCCCGGCTGCTTTTGAAAGCGGTTCGCTCAAAGGTATATTGAAGTCACTAAAAGGGTGGCGCGCCAGTCTCAGCCTAAAGAGCGTCGAAGGACTGTTCTGCGTCGACAAGAAACTGGGTGTTCCCTTGCGCATCCAGATCAAAGCCGTCGCAGAGCGTAGCTTCGAAGGCGGTATGGGCGAATTAAAACTTGACCTTAAAAGCGAGTTCCAAAGTTTGGGTAAAGCCCCTGCGATACAAGCCCCCGAAGACTTTCTCAGCTCCCTTAGACGTAAAAGGCGTCAACGCCCGGCCACCGAATTTCTGAAGAAAGAAGGCTTGACATTAGTTCCGAGCGGCGACGCTGGAACAACAACTCATGTTGACCTAGACAGCGAGGCAAAAGGCCGTGCAGTAGGCGGACGTTAATGCGGTGAAGGTGGCCCTCTTGAGCAACAATGAAACAGATGAGATCGTGGCCCTTGGGCTTAAACTTGCATCGGCGGCCGACGACGTAAAAGGCGAGAATATTCGCCTTCTCGACCTGCGTGGGCGCTGCGCTTATACGGACGTTATGCTCTTTGTTTCGGGTGCTTCGGATCGCCAAGTGCGAGCCATCGCAGACCGTATCAGCAAACGCGCCAACGAACTCGGGATGCCGACCATCGGCCTCGAGGGCTCCCAGAGCGGTAATTGGGTTCTTGCCGATCACGGCGATGTGGTGGTGCACGTGTTTTACCGCCCAGCCCGCATGTACTATGATCTCGAATCATTATGGGCCGATGCGCCGGAGATTCCCCTCGGTTTTGTCACCGAGCAGTCGCCGTTTTAAATTAGCGGCGCTGCGCGGCTTTCCAGTCCTGATAATGCCCCGTGAGCATCTCCTCGATGGCTCCAGCATGTGACAGCGTTAAAGCCTTTTGGGCTAAGCCCTCGAAAACCGACAACTCTGAGCGTCGAAGAAAAGTGCGTATCAACGCAAGTTCCGAAGGCGGAAGCGATAAACTGCGCAGACCCAAACCGACCAGGATCATGACTCCAAGAGGTCTGGATGCCATCTCGCCGCAACAACTCAGGGGAATGTCCGCAGCGCGCGCTGCCGCTACAACACGGTCGATAACCTTTAACAGCGCAGGGTGGGTGATGGGGCTGTACTTTGCGAGGACAGGGTTTTGGCGGTCAACCGCCAACAAGTATTGTAGTAAATCGTTGGTACCGAGGCTGAGAAAGTCGACCTTCTCTACTAAACTTTCGATCACAAAAACAAGACTTGGAAGCTCGACCATAGCACCGAGCAGAAAATCCCGGCCGCGCTGTTTACCGGCCGAAGCGGCGATAAGATCAATCTCTTCGGCGGCCCACAGCCAACTCTCCACACCATCGACCATCGGCAACATGATATGCAGGCGCGCATCGTCGCTCGCCACCTGCATTAAAGCCCGCAATTGGTTGCGAAAACTGCTCGGGTCGACCTGGTAACTGCGCAATGCGCGCAGACCCAGCGCAGGGTTAGGCTCCCAACTGCTACCTAAAGGGAGTTTATCCGACCCCACATCAAAAGTGCGTACAACCACTGGGCCGGGGCAATGCTCAAGCAGATCACCATAGACTCTCGCCTGGGCGTCAACGCTCTGAAATTCACCGCTGAGAAACAGATATTCGCTGCGGAACAAGCCGATGCCCTCAGCACCTTCGCTGAGAGCGTCGTTCATCGAACCCACAACGTCGAGATTGGCGTGTAAATGGACGCGTTCGCCGTCGAGGCTCAGAGCCGGAAGCTCCGGGTCGACCAGCGACAGTTCGCCTTCGTCACGATGGACCTGAGCCAGCGCAAGGTCGCGACGGTCTGGGTCGCGAACGACCAAACCCTCTTCGAGGTCGATGAGCACCTTATCGCCGGCCAGTAAACCCTCAGATGCACCAGCAACACCCACCATCGCAGGCACGCGCAAGGCTCGACAGAGCAAAGCTAAATGCGATGTCGCTGTTCCTTCTTCGGTGATGATCGCGGCCGGTTTTTGCTGCAGAATCTGCATTGCGATAACCGGCTCGAGGTCGTGCGCAACCAACACCTCACCAGGGCCTATTTCCGGCACACCCGTTTCGATTAACTGGCCGCCGACCAACTCGCGCTGCAAACGATGAAAAACCTGACGGATATCGAGCATGCGTGCGGCTATATAGGGGTCGTTTAGCGAGCCAAATTCGAGTTCAACATCTTCGAGAACCCGATCCAAGGCCCAGCCCGCGTTGATATGGGCCTCCCTGATAACCCGTTCAACGCGACTACGCAGTTCAGGGTCTTCGATAATGCTGACATGAGCGGCCAGCACATCGCCGCCATCAGCCATAAAAGCATCGCTCGAGCGTAACTGCTCGATCACCGAACGTATCCGTGAAGCGACCGCCTGTACGGCGCCATCAAAGCATTGCAACTCATAGTCTAAGCGGTCGACGTTGAGATGACGATGAGGAACAGCGGCGTTGTGGCCGGCAAGGCATCGAACGATACCCTGAACCCAACCATGACCTACCGGAAACCCATTGAGCATGCGGCGGCCGGAGTTGATCACTCGGCTTCGCCGAAACGGCTTTCTATAAGAACACTCACCGCTTCAAGTACTTTTTTGGCATCGGAATCTTCGAGTTCAATCTGGAACTCAGTGCCCATTGGCGCCGCCAACATCAACAGACCGAGAACCGATTTCCCGTTGACCCGGCGGCCGTTGTATTCAACCCAAACATCGTCGCTGGCTTCGTTGAGTACGGCGGCTAAACGCGCCGCCGCACGGGCATGCAGGCCGAGACGGTTTTTTAGAGTAAAACTTGCGCTCGTCATGAGCTCACCGCCGGTAACTCTTTGGAAGCTTCGGCGTGACGACGCAAGGTCTCGCCAGCGACCACCATAGAAGCCTGAGCGCGCCTGTGAAGAGCGAGCGCAAACTCATGCACATCGCTGCAGACTTCACGCGCTGCTAAAACCGCCAAAACCATAGGCAAGTTAACACCACTAACCACATCGACCCGCCCCTCGGCGAGTAAGGTGAGAGCCAAGTTTTGTGGGGTCCCACCAAAAACATCAGTTAAAATGACAGCGCCATCGGCGAAACGGCTTACAGCGTTAGCGATATCTTTCGCTTGGGCGTCTGCATTATCAAGACGGTCCATAGCGACGCTAACGACCCCATCAAGAGGTGCGCCAACGATCCAAGCGGCAGCCTCTAAAAGGGACGCCCCGAGCCCGCCATGGGTAACCAAAACCACACCGATCATTTGTTGCACTCCCAAGTCGGGCGCCAGCTAACACAGGCTTGATCCCCATAAAACAAAGGAATTGCCTGCGCTTTGTCACAACTCGGTCAGACTTCGGGAGCGGGAGTCTCGCGATGGCGCATATTGACGAGAAGACCTTTGGTTTGAAGACCCTCGGCGAGCGCCAAGCCCATCGCAACCGAACGATGCCGCCCACCGGTACAGCCGACGCCAATGGTCAGATAACTCTTTCCCGCCCGAGCGAAGGCCTCGTATTGCCAATGGATGGCATCAGTCTGCTCGCTAAGCCAGCGCTGCGCGTCGCTTTGCTCAAGAACGTAATCGGCGACCTGGGCGTCGTGCCCAGTCAAAGGTCTTAGGTCGAGATCCCAGTAGGGGTTGGGTAAAAAACGAACATCAAAACAAAGATCAACATAGGGCGGTACGCCCCGCTTGAAACCGAAAGTAACGATGTTGAGTTGAACTCGATGCGCTCCAATAGCAAAGGTCTCCAGCACCCAATCGCGCAGCTCCGAGGCGCGCATCGAGGTGGTATCGACATGGTGATCGCAATGCTCGCGATAACCGGCCAAACAGACGCGCTCCTGACGCAACGTCTCCACCAAGGTATCCCAACTCGTCGACCACGGATGGCGACGACGGGTCTCCGAAAAGCGCCGCACAAGCACAGCGTCATCAGCTTCCAAACAGATGGTCTGAGCAGCCTCATCGCTAACCCACTGCGGTAGATCTTGAGGACTTGAAGGCAGGTGTAAGCCGATGGCCAAGGGCCGGTCGGGATGCTGTGAGCGCGCCCATTTCAACCAAGACTCCCCGAGGTCGGCCGGCAGGTTTTGAACCACAGCGTAACCGAGGTCCTCAAGCATATTGAGGGCCGTTGACTTGCCGGAGCCCGACAGACCGGCCATCACTACCAAACGACTCACCTTTTTTCTCCCTCGCCTAGGTTTCGCAGGTAATTACGCTCGACCTGGCGACTCAGGCGCTGCGAAAAATCCTGAGAACTATGAATCTGACCAGCGCGCAGTAATTGGTTGCGCGCCGCGACTTCGATCATCGTCGCCAGGTCACGCCCCGGTCGCACGGGAATCACCACATAGGGAAGCTCAACGTTTAACAAGGTGTAATACTGCTGATCGAGACCGAGGCGGTCGACTTGCATCCCCTCGCGCCACGCCGCCAGTTCAACGACCATATCCACCCTTTTTACGTCGCGCACGGCGGCAATACCATAGAGCTCTTTAACATCGACGATGCCTAGGCCGCGAATCTCCAAAAGGTGGCGCATTAACTCGACGCCGCGGCCGATGACCGAAGTACCGGCTTGGAGAATCTCCACCACATCGTCGGCGATCAAGCGATGACCGCGCGCCAGCAAGCTTAAGGCACATTCAGATTTGCCGATGCCCGATTTACCGAGAAGCAGTACGCCTTGACCCAAAATATCAACAAAAACGCCGTGAATACTCGTGCGCGGCGCCA
>JAPKCE010000296.1 GCA_028823075.1 Myxococcota bacterium | reverse complement strand
CATTCGCAGAGTCATTCTTCGTGAGTTACCAAAATCTCAACCGGATCACCAACGCGTAGCCGTCCGAGGGTGCGCGGGATCAAGTTGATCCCAAAAACAACCCCATCCTCACTGCGATGATTCTTGGCTAGAGTCGCTAATGGCTCGCCATCGCGGCGACGCTCGCCAGTCTTTGGATCACGGGTTGTGAGTTGGCAGCGCACGCAAGGCCCAGCGACCTCGAACTCAAGTGCACCGATGCGCAATCGGCTCCAGGTCAACTCGGCAAAGGGCTCGAAGCCTGCCACCACCAGATTGGGTCGAAAACAGGTCATCGGCACCTTTGGTGCCAACTGCGAATTGAGCTGATTCAGACTTTCTCGCTGCGCTAAAAGCAACGGGTAGCCATCGGCAAAACTCACGAGGTCATCGCTGCGAGCGACATCACCGCCCGGTACTCGCTCAACCGTATCGGGCATATAAACCACCCGACATTCCAGCCCGAGATGCTCGCTCATCCATCGCGCCGCAACGTCGCCGAGACAGAAAGCCGCGCAATTGTCTGCCCAAACGCTCACGGAAACAGGCCTTTGCTGGGCAGAAGGCGCTTGGACCACGCAGGGTGAGCGTCCTTCTGCCACTAGGGTTAATGCACCCAAGGCACCGGGGACGGCGCGTACCAATAAGAGGTGGGCATGCTCGCGTGCGGTCAAGAACGCGCCCTCGCGATCGACCACCATCCAGCGGCGATCGCCAGCTAGACCGCGCCGTTCAACCTCTGCGTCTTCGAGGCGCTCTCCGACCCCCGATTTCAAGGGATAGCGAACGAGTTCTTTGAGTTGCGGACCACCGCCGGCCAACGCTTGCATCTAATCATTCTCCAATTTGTAGACTTCTAGCGGTTCGCTGATGCCTTTGAGTTCGTATACGCTAAGCGAGGCGAACGGTCGCCATTCGAAAGCAACCCTAGGCAGATGGCGTCAATTTGCGCTTTAAAAACTCGCCCATGGTGGGCCATTAAATAGCCTTCTATCGTCATGGGCTCGTGGTGCTGTGAACCCGCCCAGCGGCTTCGGGCTAATCGGCCGCCTTTGTGCAAAATATCGCCGCAGAACGGAATCGCTAACGATGAGCAGCAGATCCGATTGTAGAATCCCTCCGCGGATGCGACCATGCACCCGCCCAAAGCCCTTGGGCTTGTAAGGATCATCGAATGAAACTGCACCCTCTTGCCTTTGGACTCTGCTTTATTTTGTTGATCGAAACTGCCTGCGGTCCGCCACCATCGACCGGTACACGAGGTCGATCTAACGCAGATGCTGGGGTTAATGGCAGCGCCGATGCAGGTCTCGGCAATGACGCCGGGGCAGCGCCGGCTGGCGATACGGGCTCACCCGTACGAGACGCCGGCCAGCCGCCGCCGCCGCCGAGAGATACCGGTCCGGCTCCCTGTACCTGGCCGACCACCAATCTAGGCAACGAGATCGGTCAATCGTTGCCCTCGCATTTGGCTTGGCAAGGGCTTGGGCCAGGCGAAAACCAGGAACGCCGGATTGGCATCGACGAATTCTTTGACTGCGACGGCGAACGAGGCATCCACGCGGTGTTGATCATCACCTCACAATATGGATGCAGCCGCTGCACTTCGCAGGCTGATGGCTTGACTGAGATGCTCGCCAGTTGGCGCTCAGAAGGTCTGAATATTCTCGTGCTCACGCTTAAGCTCGAAGATCCCGGCGATCAAAGCCCTGCTTCGATGGCAGCGGTGAACCACTGGCGGGATGCCTACGGTCTCAACACCAGCTACGTCGCCTACGACAACGGCTACACGATGGTAGCGCGCAGCGGCGGTGGAAGTTTTGGCACGCCTTTGAACAGCATCGTTGACCCGCGCAATATGGAGGTCATTGAAGCCATCCAGGGCTACGATCGGTCCTATGCGGCGGTGCTAAACCTGGCGCGCGCCCGAGCAGCACAACGGTGAGCCAAAGCGAGTTTGAGTCCATCAACACGGCGCCTCAGCCGTGTGACGATGGCGCCCTTGAGCAGGTCAGTTCCTGGTGGGCACGGCTGGGCCAAGCGACCTGGGGGATCACCCGTGCCTCAGGCCGGGGTCTCGCTGCCGCCTACCACGCTATCGACCCGGATGTTCGTCGCGACTTGGCGCAAATGCCGGTGCTCGCTCTGACCCTTTTAGCACCGGGTTGGAAAGAGCCCGTGGCTTTGCGTGACGACGGCCGCAGGCCGGTGATCTTCGTGCATGGCCTTGGCGGTCACCGCGGCAATTTTATCGCCCTACAGGGCTGGCTTTGGACGCGCGGCTGGCGCCGCTGTTACTCGGTCGGCTTTCCCGCGGGCGGCAACCTCGTCGAGTTATCCGAACAGTTGGCGGCCTTCGTGCTCTCTGTCATCGAGGTCAATGGACTCGACGATGATGCCCAGGTCGATCTGGTAGGCCATAGCATGGGCGGCGTGGTGTCCCGGCTGGCGCTCGAAGATGCTGACCTTGCTCGCCGAGTGAGCTGTCTGGTTACTCTGGGTACGCCGCATCACGGCACCCACGCCGCGCGCTTTGCGGGTGCCGGTAAGACTCTAGATCTGCGTCCCGACTCGCAATTAATGAAGCGCCTACAGCAACAAGAGCCCTGGAACACTGCGACCCGACTGGTCTGCCTCTGGAGTGAATCCGATCCCCTGATGCAACCGGCCACGACGGCTTGTGTTGAGGGCGCGGACAACCAACAAGTCGATGGCATGTCGCATATCAACTACCTGTTGCGACCCGCCGCCTGGAAGGTCGTGCAGCAAGCTCTTGGGGCGGCTGATTCCTAGAGCGATGGCAGCGGCTTTGTAAGCCTGCGCAGGACCCTATTTGTCGCGACGTAAGCGCTCTGTTAGGCAGGACTGCGCACAAACTGGCGACATTGTTTATGATGAAGACCATGACCTTTAGGCAGCTTGATGGCGCGGGTGAAAAGCTGTTTCAGGACGAGAGTTTTAAGACGGTGGCGATCTAATGGAACACCTCGTTTCGACTACGGGCACGACCTGGGACTATATCATCGTCGGCGGCGGTTCGGCAGGCTGCGTGCTCGCCAACCGTTTGAGCGAAGACCCTTCAACTACAGTTCTGGTGCTCGAAGCTGGGCCCATGGATCGGCGCTGGGATTTCCGCCTGCATATGCCGGCGGCGCTGACCTATCCGCTGACCGGCCGGACCTACAACTGGGGCTATGAGTCGGAACCCGAACCCGGCATGGGCGGGCGGCGTATTTATCAGCCGCGCGGTAAGGTGATGGGCGGATCGAGCAGCATCAACGGCATGATCTGGATTCGCGGCAACCCTTTGGATTACCAACGCTGGGCTCGTGAGCCCGGTCTTGAAGATTGGGACTATGCGCATTGCTTGCCCTATTTCCGCCGCCTCGAGAATCGACTTGCTGGGGGTGACGCTTACCACGGCGATTCTGGGCCTCAGGTGCTGACCACGCCGGATTGCGACAACCCGCTCTTCGATGCATTTTTCGGTGCTGTGCAGGAGGCTGGCTACCCCCGCGTTGATGATGTGAACGGCTATCAGCAAGAGGGTTTTTCCGGATTTGACCGGACCACTTTTAACAGCCGGCGGTGGAGCGCCGCCCGCGCTTATTACCATCCGGTCAAGGATCGGCCGAATCTCACTGTCGTCTGTCGAGCCGAGGCGACGCGCATCGTCTTTGAGGGCAAACGGGCTGTTGGGGTTGAGTATAGCCTGGTTTAGTATAATATCTTG
>JAPKCE010000295.1 GCA_028823075.1 Myxococcota bacterium | reverse complement strand
GCCAAGTCGTTGCGCATCACCCCATCGCCGCAAGCCGCTATGCGGCAAAGGTTCAAGCAGGCGTCTTCATCAATTTCGTTGCCATCGTCGCAGGCCTCAAAGCCAGCATCATCGGGCCCGACATCGGCGCGACGCACCCCGTCGCCGCAGCGCGCTGGGAGGCAGGCGTCAGTGCAGCCGTTGTTGTCGACCTCATCGCCATCATCGCAGCTTTCAAAGCCTCCTTCGCCTTGGCCCACATCAAGGCGTACAATTCCGTCACCGCAAACGGCTAAGGCACAGGTGTTTGTACAGGCGTTTTCGTTGACTTCATCCGCGTCGTCGCAAGCCTCAAAGCCTTCTTCGCCGGCCTGCAGATCCGTGCGCAACACGGCGTCGCCGCAAGCGGCAATAGTGCAATTATTAAGGCAGGAATCGTTATCGACCTCGTTGCCGTCATCGCAGGTTTCGTCGGTGTCGATATGCTCGTTGCCACATTCACGGTTGAGGCAGGAATTGGGGCAATCGTCGTCGTTGTTGCGGTTGCCATCGTCGCAATCTTCGCCGTCTTCGGCGTCGACCTGACCGTTGCCGCAATTCGAGCTATTACCCCAGATCAGCGTGTCGCTCATGACGGTTGAGCCGCCGTGGCTAATGGTCGCACCGGCCATGGCATTGTCGTTACAGTATAAAAACATAGCGATGGGCTCGTCGGTCTCGAGGCCAATAAAGCTGGAGTCTCGGTTCGGAACCCATTGAACTTGGCCGATGATGCGCCCCTCCGCGTTGTAGGCGACTAGATATTGCGTCCCGTTGCTTCCCGCCGTGAGGCCGACTTGATTGACCGTCTGGCTAAAGGTGCCGACGGGGCAAAACCAAACGTTATGTGCTGCTCCGGCGCCACCGTTTTGTGGATTTGGAAAATAGTTGCCCGGGTTCGGTCGACAGGACATGCGCGCCACGACCCCCTGGTTTTCCAGCCCCGGGCGAATCTGCTGAAGGTTACCATAGTGGATGGTTAAACCTTGCTCGGCGTAGGTGTTGGCTTGTTGACCGTTGGTGCAATAAGCTGACCAATCGGCGGTGCCCAGATGCCCGCCGTCTAAGATGGCGCTGGCGTTGGGCAGCGAGCGAACATTACCTTGAGCGTTGATGGTGCCAGCGAAGGCTGGAAGCGAGGTGAGAAAACCCATAACGGCCACAAAACGCATAACAGTTTCCTTTAGTCTGAAACTCATCCTAGCGGAATAGCGGCTTGCTTCCTAGGCGTCTAGTCCTTGCTCTAAGCGCTGTCGCTGACTGGGGGTGTAAAACTGGCGAACCCACTTACGAAAAATTCCGATCGGCCCGTCTCCATCACAGAGCACAGGCGGGCTGATGTAGATCTTATTTTCCCATATCGGGATGTCTTGTTCGAGTTCGCGAACCACTGCGCTGCGAAACTTTTTGGCGACCATCTCCAACAGCCCCGGATCATCGATCACCGAACCGCCAAGCGTTTTTCGTAACATAAAGCTAAAGCGAACATGCACCCGCTCCCCGTCGATGGGGGTGGCTGAAGAGACCAAGCATGTCTCGGCGATTCCGAAAAATCGAGTCTGCGTATAGCCGAAACCGTAGAGGTCGGATTGGATGGAGCCTTCAACCGGCATCCCTTTATAGGTCATGGTCGCTGGAGCCTTCATATGGAGAATATGCCCCTCGCATTCCACTTCGATAGCAGGGATGTTTTGGGTCCCGTGAAGGTAGTGGAAATGCGCCGAGTCCACAGCGTTTTCTGCCATTTCTTGGTTGTGTGAACGAATGAACCATTCTTCGCGGGTATAGTCGGTCCACTGTTCATCGCCGAACTCCGGCGCCGCGGGTGGGTCCCAGCTGGGCTCTTCACCGTCGGGGTGGTACCAGGCGAGAATGAGCCCGCTGCGCTCAACCACATGCCAGGCTTTGGTGTCGGCCCGTTTGGGTTGGCGCTCCGCGTAGGGCACCGAAGTGCAGCTGCCAGTGCAGTCAAATGCCCAAGCATGAAAGGGGCAAACCACCGAGTTCCCCACGACTTTGCCGCCATGGCCTAAGTGGGCACCCAGATGCGGGCAATAGGCGTGAAGCAGGCCGGCCTTGTTATCTTCGCCGCGAAACAGCACCAGATGTTGAGCGAAATAGTGAAGAGGTTGTACATCGCCAACGTTAAGGTCCGCACTGTAGGCCACTTGGAACCAACCTACGGGAAAGGACGGCATGGGAAATCGACGTGCCATTTGGCCTCCGCATGATGCCCGTTTGCGGGCTTGTTTCGAAGAAACTAGAACACGTTCTAGTCTGCGGAGGCAAGTGATGAGATGCACCTTGTTGATGCTTGTGTTGGTTGGCGCATCGGCCCAAGCCTCGCCCTTTGATAGCAAGGTTTTGCCGGCGCTAAAGCGCGGTGAGGACGTGCTGCGCGTGGTTAAGGTCCAAGGAGCCCAGGCACCCCAGGTGTGGATCGATCGCTTGGTCAAGGACTCCATTGCCGATTTGGTCCCTATAATCGCCGCTTGTCAGGATTATGTGGGGCTCATCCCGCGCGTTCAGAAGGTGATTTTACACAAGGCGGGAGCGCCGAATCATCGCTGTGAGTTGTTTCTCGATATGCCATTTCCGTTTTCGGATGTGCGCTCCACTGTGCAGTACAGCGGTAAAATAGGCACTAAAGAGGTGGTGATGCGCTACGTGCAAGTCGCCGGTGATTATAAAACTCACAGCGGCGCTTGGCATCTGCGCAGCCTGGGAAAACTGACTTGGGTGCATTACCGATTACATGTTGATCTGGGTCAGCCCTTACCCGATTGGCTGATCAACAGTTTTACCAAGGGCGCCCTGCGCAAGACCCTCGATGGCATCACCGAACGTCTGCGCCGCTAGGGCTAATCGATCGAAAACTCGCTGAGCATCGGGTGCATGAATTCGATCTGGCCACGCACACCCTCGGCGTAGAGTTTTTGAACCTGGGCGGTGAGCGGGCCCATGGCCCCGTTACCCACCGTGCGCCGGTCGACTTCACGCACCGGCGTAATTTCGGCTGCCGTGCCGGTCATAAAGACCTCATCTGCAACGTATAAAGCATCGCGACCAAACATGGTCTCATCCACGAGTACGCCGAGGTGATCGAGGATTTCGATGGTTGTTCGCCGGGTGATTCCCGCCAAAATATTGGTAACCGAAGGCGTTTTGACGACGCCGTTTTTGACGGCGAAAATGTTTTCGCCGGTGCCCTCGGCGACGAGGCCGTGGGCGTCGAGCATGATCGCTTCGTCAAAGCCGTTGTCGTTGGCCTCGTAGCGCGCAAGAATTGAATTCACATAATGGCCGACCACTTTGGCGCGTTGAAGGGTGGAGCCCACGGTATGTCGTGCAAAGCTCGAAGTGCAGGCGCGGATCCCTTTGGTCATACCTTCTTCACCCAAATAAGCGCCCCAATTCCACACCGCGATGGCGACTCGAACCGGGTTGTTTCTGGCGCCTAGGCCCATGGCGTTTGAGCCCAAATAGACCAAGGGGCGGATGTAAGCCTCGGTCATGTTGTTGCGGCTGAGGGTTTCCAAACAGGCGCTGCGCAGCTCATCTTGGGTAAATGGAATTTCAATGCGGCACATTTTTGCCGAATCAAAAAGGCGGCTGAGGTGATCGTCTAAGCGAAACACCGCCCCGCTTCCGTCAGCTTGAGTGTAGGCGCGAATGCCTTCGAAAAGTCCCAAGCCGTAATGCAGTGTATGCGACAGTATGTGGATGTTTGCCTCGTCATAGGCCAC
>JAPKCE010000294.1 GCA_028823075.1 Myxococcota bacterium | reverse complement strand
CCGGCGGGCGCTAACCAGCGCAGGCCGCCGTGCAGATCCTCGGCCAAGGCCTTTAGGTAATCGTCCCGGTATTGGGTTGGAACGGTGCCGGCACGATCCATCAGACCAAGGGAGTCACGGTCTTGTAGCCAGCGGTCGACCTCCCACGGAAGGCCCGTGCTCGCCAAAGTCCCCGCAGCACCTGCGAGTTTGGTTAAACTGCGTTTTCCAAAGCGCCAAGGGATCATTGTCGGTCCTCGATGGCCCTGCCATAAACCGCCGACTGCTTCGGGGCAATCGGTTGCTTGGTGGGGCGCGTAAAGCGGTGACTTAAATTGCCCTCCAATTTCCGCATTGTTGGGGCAAGGGCAACATGGCAGCTTACCTCCATGAAAAAATTATACTTATTACCCCTGGTTATGGCCGTCGCTTGTGAGGACGAGCCAAGCGAGCCGGTTTACACCCCCATTCCTTTGCTCGCCGGAGCGCCTTTAGCCGGTGTATCGAGTGGCTTTCTTCGCCTCCCAGCAGGTGTCCCCCTGGGTGGATACACCTCAAGGGACGCGGCCTTTGGTGGCACTCGGACGCGCCCTCGCGACCTGCGCAAGAGCCCTTGGACCCACAAGTTCCACCCCAGCGCTGGGCAGCTCACGGGCACGCCTTTGCAGGCGCTTTGGCTGAGCAACGCGGACCGCCATATGGTGCTGTTGCGCATCGACTTGATCGGCGCCTTCGACGGCATCGTTTTTGAAATCGAAAAGCGGCTCAGCGCGGTGACGGGTTTGGCGCTTAAGGGTCAGGTCGCCATGGTCACCTCGCATAGCCACAGCTCGCCGGCAGCGCATCATCAGAGCCTGCAGTTCGCGCTCGGCTTTGACCGCTACGACCCGCGTATTTTTGAACGCATTGTGGCGCAAGCGGTCGAGCAAGCCTTGGCAGCGCATAGCGCCTTGGCACCGGCAAAAATCGGTTACGGCCTCATGCCGCAAGCTGACCCGCGGGATGGTCAACAGTTGTGGCGCGACCGCCGCGGCGAAAATGATGAGTTACTCGATATGGACGGCCAAGCGACAGGACCCGGATTTAAAGACCCCTCAGCGGGCATACTAAAAGTCGAAAGTATGACGGGTGAGTTGCTTGGGGTGCTGCTTAATATTGGCCTACACGGCACTGCTTTTGGCGATGACAACGTTTGGTCCCATTGGGACGCTCCGGGCGCCGTCGCCTACGGTTTGTCGGCTGCTTTGGGCGGCGTTCCTGTGTTCTTGTTGCAGGGCGCCGGGGGCGATACTTCCCCCGCAGGCCGCGGTGAGACGGCGATGGCGGTGGTCGATGATCTGGCGCGTCGTGCCGCAGCCCGCCTAGCGCCGTTGGTCGCCGCGACCCAGGTCTCGGCCGATCCGCTGATCATGGAAATGTCGAGTCTGAGTCTGGCGCAGAGCCATCAAAGCTTCACGGTGCGCCGGCGCGGCAGCAGCAATTTTCGCTACGCCCCCGTCAGTCTCAACGAATACGGCGAGCCCATCGAAATACCCGATAACCGAGTCTACGATGCGCAAGGCGCAGTGATCGAACTCATCGATGAGTTCCCGGCTTTACTCGGCGCCGGCCTCTGCGGCGAAGGCGTCGGCGTGCCTTTTGGGGCCTTGGGCATGGGGTTCAGCACCGTAACCGTTCCTCCTTACGAAACCTGCGCCGTGCTCGACCGCCTGATGCCCGTGATCGCTTCGCGTTATGAGGTCGACCTGGCCACGACCATGGGAGGTTCGGCTGCCCAGCCGCGCAACATCGAGCCGGCGATGGCGCATAGTTTAGTCGGCTTTGGGTTCTTCGGCGGCATCAGCATGACTATCTTTCAAGAGGGCGACGCAGAAACCCAAAAGGGGCGTTTAGCGCTGATGTTCCTGCCCGGCGAGACCACCACTTTATATACTCTGCGCGCCAAGCGTTATCTCAAAGATCTGGGCTACGATGGGGCCATGCTCATTGGTTATGCGATGGACCACGAGGGCTATCTGCTCACCATTGAGGATTGGCTGATCGGCGGTTACGAGCCGAGTATTAATGTTTGGGGACCTTTGCAGGGCGAATACTTGCTCGAAGGTGCCATGCAACTGGCCGAGCGCGGCCTGTCGGAGCATAGGATTCGCGTCGATGATATCGGAGTCGAAGCGCCTGATTACGGCGCACCGGATTTAGGCTTTGAGCCGATCAGCGATGTTGACGAGCCGACGCCCAACGCCGGAACCGTGCCTGTGACCTTGCCCGAGGCTGGCGTGCTGCTCCCACTGAATCTAGACTCTTCTGCGCTCGACGCTACCGCCAGCACGGTACTTTTACGCGCATTAACCGACGTCTATGCCGGTAGTTTTGAGGGCGGCGATGTGGCCATCGATTCGCCCCTAGTCCATCTCGAACGTTCGCTCGATGGCGCCTGGCAGCCTGTGGTTGGCGGCGATGGTCTGCCGGTCAACAGCGACGGCCCCGGCGTTCTGCTCGGTTATTCACCAAGCCCACCGCGCAGTTTAGAGGCCGTTCGTCAGCATCTTTGGACGGTGGTTTGGCAGCCGGTTGGCGAAGGTACTGAGCCTGGAGCTTGGGCTGCGATGACCCATGGAAGCTACCGTTTTGTCGCTCAAGGTAGGGCGCGGCGCAGCGCCGAAGGCGAGCTGGAAAGCTATAAGCTTGAGTTGCCGAGTTTTGAGATTATCCCCGCAGAAATCCAGTTTGTTGACGGCGTCGTGAGTTACCAGGCCAGTGCTTTAAGCTACCGCCTTCGAGCCGTTTTGGTGTCGCCAAACGCGCCGGCGCCGCTCCCCGAGGGAATGATCCTGGGTTTGGTTTGTCGAATCGCTGGTGAGGTAACATTTGAAAGCGATGTCAGCGTGGGGCCGTCGGGAAATTTAGAGCTCGTTCCACCGGGTGACGGATCATCTTGCTCCTTACGCGATGCCTATGGCAACGCCGGCTCGCTCTAAAGCAAGGAACTTTTAAAATGAACGATCCCATCGCTATTTTACTCATCCTCGTGCTCATCGGCGCGGCGGTCGGTCTTTGGATGCTCGACGGCATGTACCGTGGGCGTTTGATCAAGTCGGCCAAGCGCGCTGCCGACGCCGAAGCCAGCAACGCCAAACTTGAAAGTCAGCTTGCTCATTTGCGCGAAGAGGCCAGTAAGAACAAGCAGCGCCTCGAGCGTTTGGAAAAAGACCGTGACGGCGAACGCTATCAGGTGCGCAAATTGCGCGCCAAAGTGAAACGCCAGGGTAAAGGCGCGTCCCAGGCCGAGACGCTCATGGCCGAGGATGGTGCTGAGCGTTTGAATAGCGAACTTAGAGTTTTGCGGCTCGAACTCGAGCATCGCCTCGAAGGTGAGCAGAACAACGAGGCAAAATTCGAAGCCTTGAGTGAGCGCCTTGCCGACGCCCGAGCGCGTAACGAATCGATGGAAGCCCAAGCGAAAGTCGCCAGCCGTGGTGTGCGTGTGAAGCTGGTGGATTCGGAAGTTGAAGCGGCTAAGGAAGATCTTCCTGCCTTCATGAAGCGTATTAAAACTGAAATGGTGATCATCGAGCGTAAAGCGATTCGCTCGCATGAGGCCTTTATGAGCCAGCGCAGCGAAACCGACCTGGCGGTCGAAAAGCTCACCACCATGCGTGAGCGTTACCGGGCCGTCTGTCGCGAGCTTGCCGTACTGCTCTCGGGTAATGAAGATATTGATCATCAAGAGGCCAAAGCGCTAGCGGAGAAGGCTGTCGAGCAGGCCGATGACGCCGCCAGTTGGGG
>JAPKCE010000293.1 GCA_028823075.1 Myxococcota bacterium | reverse complement strand
ATGCAGACGGTGCCAACTCGTCATCCGGCTTGGCATTAGCAAAACGCTCCAAGCGGTCTGCGGCAGCCTCATAGTCACAAGTCTTTCGATACACATTTGCCAGATTAAAATAGGTGCGCCCGGTATGCTCGGATTCAGGAAAGCGTTTTACAAAATCCTGACGTACGCTGAGAGCATAATCGTTGCGGCCTGCCTTCTCCCAATAGACCGCCGCATTGAACATCGCCTCGTCTGCATAATCGCTACTCGGGTTGTTACGCGCATAATTGGTAAAGCCGGTGGCGACATCAGCGGGCTCCAGGTCAGCCATCGAAATACTGAGCACTTTAAAATTAGTTTGGTCGGCGATGCGAGCTGCCCTAGCCTGAAATTCGGGCCGCGCATTGAAACGCGGGTCCGCAGCGTAACGGCGCGCACTTTGCAGCAAGCCGCGCCAGTTCTTTTGCGCCTGCAGCACATCAAAGATTTGATCTGCCGCCACCTCGCCAAGATCGGAATCCGCCGCCTGGTCAACAATTTTAATGAAGGCGTCGAGAGCCTCATCGTAGCGCTCTTGGCCGTACAAAGATTCAGCAATGCGGTAGCGTGCCACAGGTGCCATCTCGCCGTTGGGAGCGATCTCGAGATAGAGTTTACAGGCTGCCATCATACGTCCTGATCGCTCCTTTATCTTCTCTTTGTCTTGAGCTTTCCCTTTGGCATGCTCTACTTCGATCAAGGCATCGTAGGAACGCACCATCTCGAGGACTGCGTTAGCGGCGTGGGGACCCTTTCGATTGATCAGAACCGCGTCTTGATAGGCTGCCGCTGCGGACTCAAAGCGCTTCATGCCAAAAAGTAACTCGCCCTGATAAAAGCGCATCTCGTGCCGATGAACTGACTCTTTCATCAGGCCCATATAGAGTTTGTAAACAGCCAAGGCGTCATTCAGCAGGCTATCATTCTTGAGCTTAGCACCATCGCTGTGCCAGCGTGTCGCGACCTGGCGCATGCCTAGGTCAGCCTCAGCCATGGAGCGTAACCAGCGCTTAGTTGCCGCCGAATCACCACCACCACCTCCAGCCGACAGGGCATCGACCATCTGTTGTAGGGCGGCGAGCACGCGGGGGCGGTCGCCGTGACGTAACAAAGCTCTCAGGCGCTTGGCATAATAACTGGGTAATAAGGGGTCATCCGCCGCTGCGGCAATGAGCTGATCGAGCAGCTCGCTCGCCAGATGGTCTTTGCCGTTGCCCAACCAGATATCGGCCAAACGGTTCGCCATATTACGCGCATCGGAAGGCGCCACGCGGGTGACCGTCGCCAGCGCTGTATCGCCTTTACCGTAATGCGAATAGGCCGCTACCCAGTCCCTGCGCGCCTCGCGGTCTAAGCTGAAGCTCCCTTTGGCTTTACCCGCCTTACGCGCCTCTTGGCCAATCTTAATAACCACCTCAAAGCGCTCGGTAGCGGCGCGGAAGTCATTCAGGTTGTAATAGGTCCAAGCCAATTTATATTCGGCAAAAGGGCGGACTTTACTCTTGGTATAGCTCGCTGCTCGCTTGTAGGCGGCGACCGCATTTTCTAGGTCTTGATTGAGAAAATAATACTCCCCGAAACTTAGCCAGGCATCAGGAACAAATGAGGAATCGGGGAATTCGCGAATCACCCGCGTGTAGGTGTCGAGCGCAGCTTCTTTGAAGTTAATCTCCCACCACGCTTGGCCCAGGGCGTGCAGGACTTCGGGCATGCGATCGTAATCCGGTAGATCTTTGATAATTCGCCGGTAGGCGTTGATGGCCGCCCGCTGGTTGCGCTTCGATTTGGTGCGGTACTGCACAACCTTGGCGCGTAGCTGCTGCGCCTCAAGGCTTTTACCCTGGCGCTCGAGCTCCGCCGCCTCATCCTCTGTACTGCCGATGGAGAACGTATAATAGCGAGCGCGCTCATGAAGCAGTTCAGCTTTGCGAAAGAGCAGTTGGGCGTAACGGTCATCATCGACTTCCAACTCGAGCATCTCTTCGATCAGCGCTAGCTGCCGAATGCGCACATCGTCCATTTTCCATGCGGTCTGAAGACGTACATCGTTCATGCGAACTTGCGGGCCGTCGATGGCTACCTTTTCCTCACTTAAATCGCCGTGGACCTTGGGCACTTGACGCCCGCTATCCGGCGTCTCCGAATTGGTGGCGGTCGCAGCGAGAATTACTAGGGCCCAAAAGGTCATCGGCAACTGCTTCCGAGATGGACTTCGTAAGTTTCAAGTTCGTCGCGCCAGTATTCCCCCTCGCAGGGCCACCAGGTGGACTCATCCGATACCGACACAGGGGTGCCAGTCGGTACGGCGATCACCCCACCCGTGCCGCCGCGGAGCTCTTGTTGCAGCACCTTGGTACGCTGTTCTTCGACCTCGACCTGTAGCGCCAAAGCGCTCTTCAGGAGATTCGCCAAAGAGACGCGCTGACTGAGCATCTCACCGCGAACTAATAGCCCAACCTGCTCACGCAGAGAGCGAAAGCGAAGTTTAAAAACAGCTTCGAGGCGTTGCAGGTCACGCTGTTGTAAGCCGGCCCCGAGCAGTCGGGAGTATTCGGCTTCCGCTCCCTCAAAAATGGCTATTGAGCGCATGATGGAAGGCTGCAGTGCCAACTGCGAAAGGCGCCGCGCAAGCACCTGGTCTTCGAGTTGGTCGCGGCGCAAGAACATGCTCAACCAGTCACCACCGCTCTCCATGGCCAGCAATGCTCCGCTCAAACTATCGTAAATGGAGCGTTTCGCGAGCACCTTTGAGCCAGCCGCCAGCGCTTCATCGTAGCGACAGTTTTCAAAATAGCTGAGGGCCCTCAGAACTTCGATCTCTTCTATGATCTCATCGGATAAGAAGGGTGAGTCGAAGGCTTCAAGAATACCGAGCACGCGCCCAAAGTGGCCGCGGCGAAATTGAGCCCACGCCTGTTCGAACAAGGCGCGCGGCCAATCAGGACTATCCGGTGGTACGCTGCGATAATAATCGAGAGCGGCGCGCATCTGCTGGTGAGCATAATGAACTCGAGCAAGCTGCATGATGGCGACGGCTCGGACGGTCGAGTTACCGAGCTTCTCAGCCATCCGAAAATGACCGAGTGCGCTCTCGTCGTCGGCTTCGAGCGTGGCGACCAGGCCAGCCTGCAATTGAGCTTTTGCGTAGAGTCGGTGCCCCTTCGGAATGAGCCCCAGCAAGCTGCGGGCGCGAGCGCTCGCCACCTCATTTCTCGGCTTCTCTTGCTGCTCATCCTCAGCGACATTTTTACCTGCTTCTTCGGCCGCTGCGATGCGCGCCTTGGCCGCTGCCACCTTGGCTTCGGCGTCGAGAGACGAATCTTCTTTCGCAGCCTCGTCAGCGAAGTCGGTAGCGAAGCCGCCGGCCTGAAGGTTGAGAGCGGCGCCTTCTTTCATCGATTTGCCCTGACCTTGCTGGCGAACTCGAGGTGCCTGTTCAACCTCTTGCGCTGCAACCTCTTCGGCGATGGCTGCGCGAGCTGCGTAATAACCAAAATACGGGCGCCATTTTTCGGGCAACTCGTCGGCCGGAATATCGCGTAAAATACGGGCTAGCTCGGGCGCCGTAACCGGGGATTCGAAGAGCGGTGCTAGAGCCTGTAACAGGTCGCGGCGGGAGGCAGCAGGGGCGGCGTTTAAATGCTCGGCGACCAAGAGCACAGCTAGGCGGGGTAGATCCATGCGCAGGGCGGCGAGGCCCTGCAAGATGGCTGCCTCGGCAGCGACCTTCCCCTTCATGCCCGAAGCAGT
>JAPKCE010000008.1 GCA_028823075.1 Myxococcota bacterium | reverse complement strand
GTAAAAGACCGGGTTTCCCGCCGTATTCTATCGGGACCTCGCCACACCAAAGGCCTTCTTTGTCGAGCACTCCGGTGATGGTCTTGAGCAGTTCAATGTCCACACCCAGATTAAAGTCGGTGAGATGCGCCATTTGCAGATCGGTTTCGCTGGCATCAAGATAAGCGCAACTCGCCGAGTTGGCGCTGATCACTATGCCCCCAATTTCTAATGTAGCTGAAAGAAGGTGAACGTCAGCGAACTCTTGGACAAAAGCGGACGCGTTTTTAGCGGCGAGTTCGGCGCTGCGGTCGCGCAATTCAACATAGCGAAGAGGGCTGGCGGTTAGCGCATGAACTTTCAGTTCCACGGCGCTGTCTCCGTTTCCTCGCTTTTGTAGCACCTTCCAGTCGCCTGAGGCTTTAGCGACGGCGTCGCTGACCTCATACTCGTCGACACCGGCGAAAGCGGCAACGACTTGGGCAAATTGCGCAGTGCGCGCCTTAGGGCCGATCAAATCATCCAATTGCCCGCTGAGGGCATGAATTTTGCCTTCAATAAGAAGAGCGCAAGGCAGACTACTGGATGTGAGCAGGCGGTTTAAAAAGCGCGAGCCGACAGGTGCATTTTTTAGTGTTTTCAACAGCGTAGCAAGTCGATTTTCGGCCTTACCTTCTCCTGCCTCACAGTTCAGCGCATGGCTCAAGCGATCGATTTCAGCGATGATATCACTCTGGCGCCCACGGCTTCGGGTGAGCAGAAAACCAACCCACATTAAGGCAAACGCGGTGATTAATGCGCTGCCCAAAATTAATTGCTGTAGGGCTTGGTCTTGACCCATCCTCGTCGCCTGCCAGTCGGCTTCGACCTCTTTATGCAGGGTGTCGGTGAGCTGGCGAAAGCTGACGCGGACCCCTTGGACCTCCGGCAACCAATCTCTCGAGCGTAGACCCAGCGCTGCCGATTGTCCTTCTTTGTTGAAGGTTTTGATCAAGCTGCCGATCTGTTCACCGAGGCCTTCAAGTTGCACCTCGACGCCTTCGAGTCGAAGCGGGTCTTTGGCGATACGTGGCTTTAGCGGGTCGAGCCGCGTCCATAGGGCTGTCCGAAGGTCCTGAAGTTCAACGAAAAGCCGCGTTTGGGCAGCCGTGTTAACGTTGCTCAGAGTCAGTTCGACCTTGTCGTCAAGATCGTCCAAGCTCCGTTCAAAGCGCTGTAAGTTACCGACTAATGCAAGCCTTTCGGCGTTAGCCTCACGAACCAGTTCATCGCCCAGGCGCAGCGCGTCTAGGGTTTGGGTCCCCCAAAAGAGGACTCCGATAACGATGACGACAAGGACACTGATACGGCGCAAAGAGCCACCTCCTGTAGGGGTTGTAGGCAAGCTGGGCGCCGGGCTCAAGGGGCGAAACCCGATCGTCGAATTTATGGATATTGGCGGCGAGTTCAAGCATGGTTAGACCGCATCGGAATCAAGGAGCCGGCCGTGTTCGATCGTTTAGGGCTAACCACTCGTATGACCTTGGTTTTAACACCGCCTTTCTTTGTTTTGGCGTATGTGTTGTTCGCCGGGGTTAGCGGTAACCACCCTTCGGTTATGGGGGCTACGGGGGTCAGCTTTTTGATCGCCGTGGCGCTTTCGGGCTGGATGGTTCGGGACATCGTCGACGAGCGGCGCTCGGCTAAGCGTATCGTAGCCACGCTCAAAGCAGCTCAAGCCGATCTCGCCGAGGCGCAAACGCAGCGCGCTCGCGATCGCGAGTTGCAACTCGGTTTTGAGAAAATGGAAAAAGCCTTGATCGGTGGACTGGCGGTAGACGCTTTGGCTGTGGCCGTGATCGACGGGCTGTGTCGCTACGCCGATGCCCCGGTGGGTGCGCTTTATCTTCGGGAGTCTGGTGATGACTCTGATCTGCCTCGCTTTGTGCGTGCTGCTGGTTTTGCCTTAGGCGACCTTGAGCAAGGCCTGAGTTACGCCCTGGGCGAGGGCTTGGTTGGGCAGGTGGCTCAGACCGGCGAAGCTATGGAGATTAAGTCGCCAGACGAGGCGCCGCTTACAGTCGATGATGGCCTGCGTAGAAGGCGGGCGCCGCAAGTGCTGGCGCTATGGCCTATCGCCGATAAAAAAGAGGTTCTCGGAGTTATCTGCCTGGGTTTGCAAGAAGCGCTACAGGGCGGAAAAAGGCGTTTTAGCGAGCGCATTATGCGCTCGGTTGCGATGGCATTTCAAACGGCGTTGGCTCGCCGGTCGGCTGAGGCGACGCTGTCCGATTTCAAGCAACTGGCCTCCCGTTTGCAGGAGCAGCAGGGCGAACTCAAGCGCAGTAACGAGAGGCTTGAAGAGCAGGCAGAAGCATTGGAATGGGCACATTGGGAAGCCGAAGTGCGCAATAAAGATTTGCAAAAGGCCGAAGGGGAAGCCGCGAGACGCGCCGAAGATGCGGCTCGTGCCAACGAGTACAAGTCAGAATTTCTGGCTAATATGAGCCACGAGTTGCGCACCCCATTAAACTCCATCATCTTACTCTCCAAGTTGCTCGCCGAGGGCCGCAGTGGCAGCTTGAGTACCGCTCAGGCCAAACAGGCATCGGTGATTCACGGGGCTGGCAACGATCTACTTAACCTGATCAACGACGTTCTCGATCTGTCGAAAATCGAAGCCGGGCGAATGAGCATTTGGGTAGAAAAGGCAGATCTAGCGAGCATTTTGCAAAGTGTCGAAGAGCTCTTTGCGCCGCTCGCCCAAGACAAAGGCGTGCTCATGAGTTGGCGGGTCGATGAGCGTCTACCGCGAGAGGTGGTCACCGATGACGATCGGGTCAAACAGATCCTGCGTAATTTCTTATCCAACGCGGTCAAGTTCGTCGACAAGGGCGAGATCGAAATCTACGCTGAGCCGGTCAGCGAGCACCATCTCGAAGCCCTTCGCCGTGATCGAGCCCTGGTTACTCAAGTAAAGAAAGAGATCAGTGATTACATGGTGATCGCTGTTCGCGATACCGGCATAGGCATCCCCGAAGACCGTCAGCAGGCCATTTTTGAAGCCTTTCGCCAGGCCGACGGAACCACGAGTCGAAAATACGGTGGCACCGGTTTGGGTTTGAACATCGTTACCAAGTTGGCCGGTCTGCTCGGCGGCGCGGTTGGGCTTTGGAGCGCTCCGGGTGAAGGCTCGACGTTTTTTGTCCTCCTGCCTCTTGAGAGTCGTGCCCAAGCGTCGACGGAGACCAATAACGAGATCGAGGTTTCCAGTTTGCGCGGCCTCCCCGAGGTTGAGGGAGCGATAGAGGGGGATTGGGGGGAGCCCGGCACGGCGATGACACGGGCAGGTTTGCAGCCCGAGCCCAGTACAGCATGCGGTTTTCCGGAACTTCCTGAGGGGTGGGGTTCGGGAAAATGCCTGCTGTTGGTCGATGATGATGTTCGCAACACCTATGCTCTTACCATCGTGCTCGAGGCTGAGGGTTTTACCGTGGTGCCCGCTGCCAACGGTATAGCCGCCCTCGAAGCCCTGGATGAACATGAGGGTTTTGATGCTGTGTTAATGGATATTATGATGCCGGAAATGGACGGCTATGAAGCGACTCGTCGCTTGCGTGCCGATGGCCGCTTTGACGAACTGCCGGTACTTGCGCTGACCGCGCGCAGCAGCGAAGAGGACCGCGCAGCTTGTTTCGAGGCTGGCGCCAGCGACTTTCTTAGCAAACCGATCGATCATGACCTTTTGATGCATCGCCTTAGTCTGGCCGTGCAAAGGCTGGAGGCCTGATGCCCAAACCCTCGTTCACCATCCTCATCGCCGATGATAACCCGAACAACCTGTTCACCTTAGAGACTTTGATTTTAGCGCATATGGAAGCGCATATTGTAAAAGCCAGCGACGGCGAAGAGGTGTTAAAGCTTCTGCTTAAAGAGCGTTTTGATCTGATCATCCTCGATGTGCATATGCCGCGCATGGACGGTTTTGAATGCGCTCAGATGATTCGTATGCGCCCGGCCGATAAAGAGATTCCAATTCTGTTTCTAACCGCCTCGATGCGCTCCGAAGAAGCGCGTAGTCGCGGCCTTGATCTCGGCGCCATCGACTATTTGCGAAAGCCGATCGACGACCGGGTTTTAATCAACAAACTCAACGGTTTTAGGCGCTTGGTTGAGCGTGAGCGCGGTGAGCAGCAGGTGCTTAAACAAGAGGTGGCCGTCACCAACAAAAAATTGATGGTCGCCGAGGAGTTAACCGTTGAGGTCGTGCGTTCCATGAGCGCTGGTTTGATGGTGGTCGATGGCGATACCATTTTGCTGTCCAACCCATCGCTCGATACCCTGCTTAACCAGGTTGAAGGTCTAACGACCGCGGGCGGCGCACGCAGTACACTCGTGGCTCTAGGTTGCAGCGAGGCTGAGGTGGTCTCGATCTTTTCTGGCGAGGGTTTCGACTGGCGAGATCACGCTTGGGAGGCGAGCCGGATTGGCCAGCTTTATACCTGGGTCAGCGTTTCTGCTGTGGCGCTCGGCGACGGCCGCGTGATGGTCCTTTTCCGCGACATCACCGAGCAGAAGCTTTTTGAGCAGACCCTTCACGACGCCTTGCAGCAGGCCGAGGAGTCGAGCCGAGCAAAGACCGAGTTTTTGGGCAATATGAGCCATGAGATCCGTACCCCGTTGAATGGTATTTTAGGCATAGCGCAGTTGCTGCGCCGGGGAGAGGGGCTGCCGTCACAGGAGCGCTATCTACGGCTTTTACATGACAGCGGTATGCGCCTGTTGCGCATTGTCAACGATGTGCTTGACTTCTCTCGCGTCGAAGCCGGTCATATCGATTTAGTCGAAGATAGTTTCGATCTTTGGCAGTTGGTCGCCGATATGGTCGAGTTGCACCAGCCAGAGGCCCAGCAGAGCGGCTTGGATTTGTCGCTTTACGTCGACCCGGCGCCCGCTTTGCCGCTGATCGGCGACGAGCAGCGCATTGGTCAGGTGCTGCTCAACCTCTTGAACAACGCGATGAAATTTACCGAGGCCGGCCGTGTGCAGGTTGATTTACGTTTGTTGGAGTCGGCGGGCGATAGGGTGGCGCTGCGTCTGTCGGTCTCCGATACCGGCACCGGCATCCGCGACGAGCAGATAAAGACTCTTTTCCAACGTTTCGCCCAAGGTGACAACTCGCGCACGAAACGCTTCGCTGGAACTGGGCTTGGCTTGGCTATCTGTAAAGTTTTGGTCGAAGCGATGGGCGGTAGCATCAGCGTTAAGTCGGACGAGGGCCGCGGTAGTACTTTTAGTGTGCAACTCGAACTAAAAACAGCATCGCCCGAACAGTTGACCAAGCCTCTGAGCGAGGTTTTATCCAATGATTGGCAAGGCGCTTCGGTGCTCGTCGCCGAGGACGATACAGTCAACCAGATAGTCGTTCAGGCGATGCTCGAAAACCTCGGCTGTTTTATTGATATCGCAGGGCATGGTTTGGAGGCGGTTCAAAAAGCGGCTATCGGTAGCTACGACCTCATCCTAATGGATCTTCACATGCCTCATCTCGATGGTTTACACGCCAGCGCCGAGATTCGCGCCGCTGAAGATGCCACACCTATCATCGCCTTGACCGCGAATATTTTGCCGGCCACGCATAAGGAATGTTTGGCGGCTGGCATGAACGGTTACCTCTCCAAACCGACGACGCTCGAAGAACTGGAAGAATGTTTGAGCGTTTGGGTGGCGGATAAGCGCGCAGCCGAGGCCCCGAGCACTGCATACGAAGTCGAAACGAAGATCGAAGATAAAGCTTCTGCCGCCTTTCACCAAGCGACCGGAACGCGCCCCCTTGATGCTTTTGATGAGCAGCTCGACGATGGTTTTCTTGATCAGCAAAAACGCCTCCTTGGGACCACATTTGCGCTTATGGTGAAGGCTTACTTGCAGGGTATGGAAGACGGTGTTTTGGCTATGCGAGCCGCCGTTGCAGCGGGCGAACTCGAAGATTTGGGCGGGCATGCGCATAAAGCAAAAAGCTCCAGCCTCCAGCTTGGCGCGACCGGCCTGGTCCAACGCTGCAAAGAGCTGGAGACTGCCGCCGCCGAGCAACTACCGCTGGCGAGTATGGGCGCGCAAATCGATCAGATCGAGTCTGTTTTCCGCGCATTACGTCCGCGGTTTGAAAATTTGATAGTGTGACCTTTTACCGACTTCATGAGTCATACCCTGGTTTTCCCGACCCCCGTGAGGCCGAGCCGAGCGGTTTGCTCGCCATGGGCGGCGACCTTAGCCCCGAGCGGCTGTTGATCGCCTATTCGATGGGTATTTTTCCTTGGTACAACCCCGGCGATCCCATCCTTTGGCATTGCCCCGACCCGCGCATGGTGCTGCTGCCTAGCGATTTACACATTGGCCGGTCGCTCCGGCCGGTGCTTGCCCGGGCGCCTTGGGAGCTGCGTTATGATTCGGACTTTTCTCAGGTAATTCGTGCCTGTGCGACGTCTCAGCGGCGCGGTCAGCAGGGCACTTGGATCACCAGCGAGATGATGCAAGCCTATGAAAGTCTGCATGAGCTCGGGTTCGCCCATAGCGCTGAGGTTTGGCATGAGGGTGAAATGATCGGCGGTATTTATGGCCTTGCGTTGGGGCGAGCGTTTTTTGGTGAAAGCATGTTTTACCGAAAACCAAACGCCTCGAAATACGCGCTGGTCATGCTTTTTCGCCGCCTTTTCGATCGTGGTTACGAACTGATCGATTGCCAGCAGCATACGGCGCATACTCAGCGCTTTGGCGCGCGTTGTATTGAGCGCGGAGTGTTCCTCGATCTCCTCAGCAAGGCTTTGAGCAACGAGACTGAGCGCGGCTCTTGGGCGAGTTACCCGCCCGAGTCTAGCTAACGGCCGCCGCTTCTTTCTCGCTGTTAGCACTGATCTTTAAACTCGGCTCTCCATCGTGGATTTCGACTTTGACTTTACCGCCGGCGACCAGCTTGCCGAAAAGCAGTTCATCGGCCAGCCCTTTGCGTATTTTCGTGTCGATCAAGCGGCTCATCGGTCGCGCCCCAAACGCTGGCTCGTGCCCTTCTTTGGCAAACCAGCGTCGCGCCTCATCGGTAAGGCTAATGGTGACACCACGGGGGCGCAATTGGAGATCAAGTTCGTCGATGAACTTATCGACGATCAGGCTCATCACCGGCTGCTCGAGAGGATCAAAGCGAACGAGCTGATCGAGGCGGTTACGGAATTCCGGGCTGAACGTCTTTTCAATTGTTTGCAGCGCCTTGCCGCTGTTCGCCGAAATTTGTGAGCCAAAGCCGATGCTCTTCCCGTCGCTCATGGCGCGGGCGCCAGCGTTGGTGGTCATGATGACGATGCAGTTACGGAAATCAGCGCGCCTGCCATTGTTGTCGGTGAGCTGCCCGCTGTCCATCACCTGAAGCAAGATGTTAAAAAGGTCTGGGTGGGCTTTTTCAATCTCGTCGAGAAGCACCACCGAGCGCGGGTTTTTAATGACCTCTTCGGTGAGTAGGCCGCCTTGGTCAAAACCAACATAGCCCGGAGGAGCACCGATGAGCCGGCTCACCGAATGGCGTTCCATGTACTCGCTCATGTCAAAGCGCAGCAGCTCCATACCGAGGCAGTCAGAAAGCGCTTTAGCGAGCTCGGTTTTGCCGACGCCGGTCGGTCCCCAAAATAAGAAGGAACCGGTAGTTTTATCGGCGGGACGCAAGCCGGCTCGGGCGCGTTTAACCGAATCGACGACCGCCTTAATAGCTTCACCTTGGCCGAACACCCGTAGTCCTAAGTCGCGCCCTAAATGGCGGATGTTGTCGCGCTCATCGCTGGCGATTTTACGCGTTGGAATCTTGGTCATCGACGATAGCGTGGCTTCAATCTCATGCACCCCAACTCGCTTTTTCGGTGGTTTGTGCAGGCGAGCCGCGGCTCCTGCCTCATCGAGAACGTCGATGGCCTTGTCGGGCAAATAACGCCCATGAAGGTATTTGACCGAAAGCTCGACGGAGGCTTGCAGCGCTTTTTTGGAGTACTTAACGCCGTGATGAGCTTCTAAACCGCCCTTTTGACCTTGGCTGATGATTCGCAGCGTTTCGTCTTGGCTGGGCTCGCGCACCTCAACGATTTGGAAGCGCCGAGCCAGGGCGCTGTCTTTTTCTAAATGGGCGCGATAATCTTTCCATGTTGTAGCGCCAATACATTGCAAACGCCCTGACGATAATAGGGGCTTAAGCAAGCTACCGGCGTCCATGGCGCCGCCGGAAACGGCTCCGGCGCCAACAAGAGTATGCACCTCATCGATGCAGAGAATAGCATGCGGCCGCTCGGCCAAGGCCACGACCACCGATTTTAAGCGCTCTTCGAAGTCGCCGCGATAGCGCGTGCCTGCGGTGAGACTCGCCAGGTCCAGTGCAAAAAGCTCGGCGTCAGCGAGCAGGTCCGGCACATCGCCAGCGACGATTCTTAAAGCCAAGCCTTCGGCTAGGGCGGTTTTGCCCACACCCGCTTCGCCAAGAAGTAAGGGATTGTTTTTACGCCGCCTACTGAGAATACGAAGCATGCGCTCAAGTTCTTTTTCGCGCCCGATTAGGGGATCGATCTCACCCGCGGCAGCACGCGCGTTGAGGTTCGCGCAATAGGCATCGAGCGGATCGTTTGAAGCGCTGGTTTCTTCTCCATCGAGTAGCGGTTGCGATTGCGAGGTGGTGAGATCGTTGGGACTGCGCGCGGCAATCCCCTGTTGCAGGGAAAATTCGTCCAGGCCTTGTTCTTCCAAAAGCCAGGCACCTTCGCAGTCTTCTTCGCGGAAAAACGCGATCAGCACATGGGAGCATTGTACCGTGTCTCGGCCGGCGCTCTGCGCATGCAGCACGGCGCGCTGTAAAATGCGTTGGAAACCCTGGCTTTGAATAACCTGCTGTTGCGGATCGCCATTGAGATGGTCCTCTGAACTCAAAAAGCTGTCGAGGTGTTGTTTCATCGCTTCGACATCGGCCTTGCACTGGCGCAATAGCGCGGCGCTTTCGGGGTCGTGAAGGAGCGCAAAAAGCAAATGCTCTGGAGTCACATAGACATGCGAACGCCCAAGACTTTCGGTGCCAGCAAGTTCAAGAACGACGCTTAGATCGGCGGCCAGTTTCATTCGGGCTCCATGGTCAACTGTAAGGGTTGCTTTCTTTGGCGGGCAAAGCTGCCGACTTCGGCGAGTAAAGTCTCGGCGAGGTCGCGGGTGTACAGGCCGACGGGCGCGGCACCTGCTTTATGAACGATCAACATAAGTTCGACCGATTCCGCCTGTGTTTTTTTGAAAAACCGGGTGAGCACTTCGACAACAAAATCCATGGTCGAATAATCATCGTTGTGAATGACGATTCGGTAGCGCCGCGGGCGCCGGGTGCGCAGAGCTAAAGCGCTTTCACCCTGTTCGTCATGTTGCGGGTTGTCAGGCACGCATAAACCTCCGATAATTTAGTCAACCACCGCCCCTAGCACTTGTCGAGTAAAGGGCAGCAACTCGGATGAAAGAACCATGACTGTTTTTGCAAAGATCATCACCGGAGAGATCCCGGCCGATATTGTGTATGAGAATGAGTTTTGTATCGCCTTTCGCGATTTGGTGCCCCAGGCGCCAACCCACATCTTGGTGATCCCGCGCAAGCCCATCGAGCGACTCAGCGCAGTTGAGCCGGCCGATGCGCAACTGCTGGGTCAGTTGTTGGTCGCCGCCAAGCGGGTGATCGCTCTCGAAGGTTTGTGCGATGCGCGCATCGTTATAAACGACGGATCTGGCGCCGGTCAGACCGTGTTCCACTTGCATTTACACGTTCTAGGTGGCCGCCCCTTCGATTGGCCCCCTGGTTAATTTGCTGATGGCGCAGGAGAAGCGCAGCGGCTAGATCATAGTTGTGTGTTGATCTGCGCGAGCCAAAATGGAGTCGAAAATGCGCTTTGCTGCTTTGACAATAATAATGCTTAGCGCCTGCTACGATGATCAGGTGTTGATCAATCCTTATGAGCGCACGACCGCGAGTGGCGAAGTAAGTCGGCGACAAAACGCCAAGCCACCGGCCCCTGGCTGCGGCGATGGCCAGCTTGACCAGGGCGAAAGCTGCGACGACGGCAATTCCGTCGATAATGACGGCTGTAATAACGCCTGCGAGTCAGCTTCGGCGCTGCCCGGGTTAATCGCTCGCCCCGTCGTTGATGCGGTGGCTGGGTCTCGACGCTTTGCTCATAATGAACAAGGCATTGCGTTGCTCGCCCCTTTCCAGCCCGTTCGTCTTTCTGGGCGGGGTTCAAGCGCCCCCAATGGTGAAGTTACTGGCTTTGAATGGAGTTTAGACTCGTCACAGGGCGCTTCGCTTCCCGCGGGCAGCCAGGTGTTTTTTGATGATGATACCAAAGACAGACCGCGCCTGATGTACACCGTTCGCGGCGATGAACGCCCTGGCGTCGACTTGACAGGCGTGTACACCGTAGCGCTGCGGGTGCAGAGCCAAAGCGAGCGCTGGTCTCCTTGGGCTCTCGTGCGCTTCGAGGCCAAGCCGAACCGAGCATTGTGGGTCGAACTGTCTTGGGATGTTGATGCGCATGATGTCGATCTGCACCTCATACGCGGCGCTGACTCCGGGCGCGCTTTTAGTGACTCGGTAGATTGTTACTTTGCCAATTGCGTGCCCGAACAGGCAGGGGTTTCGGAGCTTCATTGGGGTGCTTCGGGCGGTGGAGATGATCCGTTTTTGGATGTTGATGATGTTGATGGTTTAGGCCCCGAGGTCGTGTCCATTCCAGGGCCCGAACCGGGTATGACCTATATTGTGGCCTTACATATGTACCGGTTTGATTCCCGTGATCAGGCACCCACCGCCACCCTCAAGATTTTCGTTGATGGCGAGGTGGTCCATCAGCTTAGTAAAACAATGCTAGGTGCTGAGGATTGGTGGGAAGCCGTGCATCTTCGCTGGGGCGACGAGGTGGCATTCGAACTGGTCGACGTTTACGCCGATGAACCTCCAAATGGTGGTCCGTGAACGTGCTTAGCGCCGAGGCCCACCCGCGTGATTCGTTACAGCGCCAATACGTCTATTCGGTGCTCAGCCGACGAGCAGGCGGCATCAGTTTAGGGGTTAATCTCAACCCCGACAGCATCTGTAATTGGGCCTGCGCCTATTGTCAGGTGGCGCGCGAAGACAAGCCGAAGCAGCGCTTGGAAGTCGATTTTGAGCGCGCCGCCGCCGAGATCAGCGAAGTGCTCGAATCGGTGGCCGACGGTTCGCTGCTGAAAGAGCCTTTACACAGGGGGCTCCCTTCCGAACTGCGTCACGTGGTGGACTTGAGCTTTTCGGGTGACGGTGAGCCGACGACCTGCCCGCATTTCCCCGCTCTTCTCGAGCATGTCATCGCCGAGAAAAATCGTTTGGAACTTCGTCTTGAGTTGGTGATTTTGAGCAACAATTCGATGGCTCATCGCCCGAGCGTCGGCGCTGCACTACGGCGACTCGCTGAGGCAGGCGGGCGGCTCCACGCCAAGCTCGATGCGGGGGATGAGGCCGGTTATTTGCGCGTCGACCGCAGTGCCGTGCCCTGGCAGCGCACGCTCGGTAACCTACAACTCGCCTCGCGCTTAGCGCCCCTCACACTGCAGACTCTGATCTGTGCCGTTGACGGCGTTTACATGGGCGCCGATGAGCTCGATTCCTACATCGCCATACTCAAAGGACTTCTCGATGAGGGCGGTCAGATAGCTAAAATAGACCTGCATAGCGTTGCCCGTCGCCCACCTTTTGACCACGTCAAAGGCCTGCCGCTGAGCTTCTTACAATCCTTGGCGGCGCGAATTGAAGACGTTGAGCCTCGGCTTGCCGGTTTGGTTTACAGTTCGCCGGGTAGCGATACCTATCTGCTCCCCGGAGCGGCTGCCCATTTAGAACAAAAAATGGTGTAAGAACTGTCGCCAGCGATGTTAGTGAGTCGGCGTCAAGTAGTGTGGGAGCGTAAATAACAAGGTGAATATTCTCATCGTTGGCGGCGCCGGGTACATCGGTTCGCATCGGGTCCCTTACCTGCTCGAGACTGCGCAGAACCCGACTGTTTTTGATAACCTGAGTAACGGTCACCGCACAGTGGTGAGCTGGGCGGCTTGTTGAAAATCCTTTTTGTACACAACCGCTACCAAACCCCTGGTGGTGAAGACTCCGTGGTGGAAGCCGAGATCGCACTGCTCCGCGAAGCCGGCCATGAGGTCCTTTTACATGCATCCGATAATGATAAAATAAGCGGCCTATTGAGCAAGTTATCGGCAGCATTTTCGGCAACCTATTCGCATTCAGCGAAACGAGACTTGGCCAGGGTTTTAAAACGTCAAAACCCCCACGTCGTGCACGTCCATAATTTCTTTCCGACCCTAAGCCCATCGATCTACGACGCTTGCGCTGAGGCTGGTGTGGCGGTGGTTCAGACTTTGCACAATTACCGCACGATTTGCGCCGGTGGGCTGCTCTTGCGCGAGGGGAAAATCTGTGAACTCTGCGTCGAGGGCTCGCCTTTTACAGCGGTTAAGTATGGCTGCTACCGGGGCTCTAAGGCCGGGACCTTGGCTGTGGCTCGTATGGTCGCTACGCATCGTAAGCGTCGTACCTGGAGTCGTAAAATCCAACGCATGATCGCTCTTACAGAGTTCGCCCGAGCCAAATTTAATGAGGCTGGTTTCGATGACGAACGCATCGCCATAAAGCCCAATTTTATCACCGACCCTATAACCGGCGATGAGCCGGACACGAGTCGTAAGGGCGCCCTTTTTGTGGGGCGTATTAGCGTAGAAAAAGGGGTTGAGGTGATGCTCAGGGCCTGGCGCCAAATCGAAGAGCCTTTGAGCATCGCCGGCGATGGCCCTTTGTTTGAGCGCCTAAGCGAAGCTGAGCAGGGAGCGTCTTACCGCTTTGTCGGGAGGCAGAGCAAAGCCGAGGTCTTCTCTGCCATGAGATCATCTCGCTTTCTGGTAATGCCCTCGCTGTGTTACGAAGGTTTTCCTATGGCGATCGTCGAGGCGTTTGCCCATGGTTTACCGGTAGTTTGCTCGCGCCATGGCAGCATGGAAGAGGTGGTTAAAGACGGCATTAGCGGCTTGCATTTCGAAGCGGGTAACGCCGATGATTTGGCAGAAAAGGTGAAGCAACTCCTCGATGACCCCGAGCGTTGTGAGGCCATGGGCAAAGCGGCGCGAAAACAGTTTCTTGAGCATTATGGACCGCAGCAAAACCTAGCTCATCTCGAGCGAATTTATGCCGAGGCGCGCGGTGTTTTAGAGTTGCCCTAAATCCGGCGCAAAGCCGCGCCTCATATTGTTCTCGCAGACATGGCGAGCGTCGACGAATTGCAGCAGATAATCGGCGCCTCCCGCCTTACCGCCAATGCCGCTCATCTTAAAGCCACCAAAAGGATGGCGTTCGACGAGGGCTCCGGTGCAGGTGCGGTTAATATACAAATTGCCCACAGCGAACCGACGCTTGACCGCTTCGATGCGCAAGGGTGAGCGCGAGTAAAGACCGCCCGTCAGCGCAAAAGGCGTGTCGTTGGCGAGGTGCAAGGCATGCTCAAGGTCGCGGGCGCGCAGCAGCGCCACGACCGGCCCAAACACCTCTTCTTGAGCCAAGCGGTCGTCGCCGCTGATGCCCATAAAGACACTGGCCGGGGCGAAATGCCCGCCCTCAGCGCTGCTGCTTTGCGCCAGCAGTTCACCTTCTTTCTGGCCCAAAACTATCGCTGCTTGCACTTTCTCCAAAGCCTGAGCGTCAACTAAGGGACCGAAATCAAACCCCGGCTGTTTTGCTGCGCCCACATGCAGCGCTTCGATGGCCTCTTTTAGGCGGTGGCAGAAGGCGTCGTGAATTTTATCGAGCACGATAACGCGTGAGCAGGCCGAGCACTTTTGCCCCGCAAAACCGAAGGCCGATTTTACCACCCCTGAGACGGCTTCGTCCAGATCGGCGTCGTCATCGATGATGATGGCATTTTTGCCGCCCATTTCGCAGATGACTCGGCGCACTTGCGCCTGCCCTTGTACCGTTTGAGCCGCGCCCTCAAGGATGCTCAAACCGACTTCCATACTGCCGGTGAAGGCGACGATCGCCGTTTGAGGATGCGCGACCAAGACGGGCCCGATCAATTCGCCGCGCCCGGGAAGGAGTTGAACCACGCCTTTCGGGAAGCCGGCAGCGCTGATCATCTGCATCAGCAACGCAGCGACACCGCTGCTCTGTTCGGCCGGTTTCATGATGACGCTGTTGCCGACCACGGCGGCTGCAGCGGTCATGCCCGCGAGTATGGCCAGCGGAAAATTCCAAGGAGCGATCACCACTGCTACGCCGCGGGGGCTGTAATTTATGCGGTTTGATTCCCCTGGCACATGCGCCTGCAAGGCTTTCCCCGCCTGCAATTTCAGCGCTTGGCGCGCATAATAAGTACAAAAATCGATGGCTTCGGCGACGTCTCCGTCGGCTTCGGGTAGCGATTTCCCCACCTCTAGGCAGATAAATGCGCTTAGTTCTAAACGGCGGTGGCGCATCTGCTCGGCCAGATTGAACAGCGCTTGGGCGCGAGTTTCCACCGACTCGCTTGACCACGACTTAAAGGCGATGCGCGCATGTTCCATCGCTTGGAGCGCTTGCTCGACGCTGGCGCCCTCGACGGCGCTGATGGCCTGAGCCGAATTGCTCGGATTCTCCCGCGTCCAGGATTCCCCCTGTCCGGCGATCAAGCCATCGCCGATATAGGGCTGCACGCGCAGCGGCAATTGCAGCCCGCCCAACGCCGCCTCCCAAGATTTTTGGCTGGCGTGAAGATGCGGGTTGATCAGCGCTTCATTTGCAAACTCTCCGGGTTCGGCGGCGCTTGCCCGATGACCCGAGCGGGTTTGAAGCGCTGCGGCGCTGGCGTCGCCGCCGAGCGCTGTCGGGTCGGACAGCAACTGGTGTTGGCTCAAGCCACCGCCAGCTTGCACCAACCAGCCCTCGTTGCTGGTGTTCTCGAGCAGGCGGCGAACCAGGTAGGCCATGCCCGGAAGCATCTCACCGACCGGGGTGTAGATACGAATGCGATACCCCCGAGCAGCGACCGCTTTCATCAAGTCTTCGGCCATGCCGTAGAGCATCTGAAACTCGACATCACTGGGGGGGATATCCCGCGCTTCGGCTTCGGCCATAGCCACCGCTATGGAGCGCGCATTATGGCTCGCTATGGCCGGGCGTAACCATTTAATATTGTCTAAAATGTAGCGCGTAAGGCGCTCGAAATTAGCGTCGGTGTCCGATTTTTTTGAGTAAACTGGCAGCGGCCAGCCTTCTTGCTGGGCCTTGATCACTTCAGCGTCCCAATAGGCGCCTTTGACCAGGCGGACGGTGATGGGGGTGCCGCGTCGCTCGGCCAGGGCGCGCAGCCGCTGGAGATCCGCCAAGCTGCTATTGAGATAGGCTTGAACGACCACCCCGAGGCCGTCCCAGTCCTTGAGGTCTTCGGTCTCGGCGAGTTGTTCGAAAAGCCAAAAGCTCGCCTCCCGCGCCGCGTCGTCTTCCATATCGACGTTGATAAAGGCACCGAGTTCTTTGGCGCGCCGGGTGAGCGGGCCCAGAAGTCGACGCCCCTGTTCGAGCAAACCCGGTCGGTCAAGAGCGTTAAAGTGAGGGTCGAGAGCCGACAGTTTAATGCTTAAGTTGACTTTGGGCACGGCGCCCCAAGAGGCGACCTCGTGGCATTCACCGTTCCAGTTTGCAGCATCACCTGCCAAGCTCTCGAGCACCTCGAGATAACGGTCTCGGTAAGCCTCAGCCTCGGCGTAGCCCAAGGTCTTTTCGCCTAAGAGATCGACCGTAGCGCTCAGGCCTTTGGCGCGCATTTTGCGCAGTCTGGGCAGGGCTTCGGCACCGGTTTCGCCGGCGATAAATTGCCGCGCCATGGCCACGACATTGCGTTCCGTTTGGCTGGCGACAAGGCCTTTGGCAAAACCTGAGCCAGCAAGTTTGGCCCCTGCGCGCATCCACGCCGGCATGGCCGGCCCGCCCGGGCGATTAAAGTATTCGTCGATATGACGTGCCACTTCATCGGCGTCGCTGAGCACAGGAAGCACATCGACAAAGCGGAACATCTCCACTTTAAACCCCGCGTCTTCCATGACCGACTGCACGAGATTGGCGGTAAAACCGCTGCCACCAAAGCCGCCAGGGTTTTTACCCATGGCCGCCAAGAGTTCAGCGCCAATTTGCAGGATGCGCGCGTCTAGGCCTGCGCTAGGCGCAGCCGTTACGGGCTTGGGGGATTGAGATAGAAAACCGCCGAACAGGCCCATATCGAGCCTCCACCGATTGTTGCGCATTCGCATTAGCCGCGGCGTAAAGCGCGGTCAATCGTCGGCAGCTAGAAGAGCGTGTAAATAAATGGTGCCGCTGACTGACCGCCGAAGATGAGCAGGCTGAGCAGGCCGAGTGCTAGAACCGTCGGAATGAGCCAATAGGCCTTGTTGGCATGAGCAAAGCCGATCAACTCGCGTAGCAGGCGTCGCGAATGTTTGAGTTTACGCATCGTAGGTTCTCCCAAACTTTGTGTCGCTCGTTTGCTCTTCTTCGTCGAGTTGAGAAGTGGCTGAGCTGGTTCGAAGGCCTGTAACTGATGGCGAAGACACGCGAGCTTGGCGAGCATTAATCGAGCGCAAACTCCTGTCGCCAATCGCTAGATTCGGACCATTTCGGCTGTTCT
>JAPKCE010000292.1 GCA_028823075.1 Myxococcota bacterium | reverse complement strand
ACCCTCCCGCAACAGCGCTGCTTCTGAACACACCAACACCGCCAGACCACGCCCTTGATTGCCAATATTGTTCGAGATGATGGTCAGGTTTTGGTGTCCGGATTGTGCCAAGGCGCGCACCAAAGTCTCGGCGTTTCCGCTCAAGCCAAAGCCGCCGCACATGATGGAAGCGCCGGAGCTTAAATCGGCGATGGCGTCTGCAGCCGAAGCGACTGTTTTATCAAAGGCGACGCTCATAATCGCTCCGGGTTAGTTGGCTAAGAGGCGCGCTGTTCTTAGGTCTGAAGGCCTAAACCTAGCCAGAGAAATTGCGTAGTTTAAGCCAGGTCTCCTGACATTCACGCTCTGGCTGGGAGCCCAGAACGATACCGCCCCCTGCCTGCAACACGGTCTGATCAGGGCTGCAAACCGCCGTGCGAATTAGCACGTTAGCGAGCAAACTGCCGTCATCCGGGGCGATGATAAAGATGCCGCAATACGGCCCCCGAGGCCCCGCCTCGAGATGGGCGATATGCTTAACTGCGGCGCGTTTTGGCGCGCCGCTTATCGAGCCAGCGGGCAAGGTCCTCGCCAACAAATCAGCGCGGTCGAACCGCGGCGAGAGCTGCCCGGAGACGCGCGTGACCATATGCCAAAGCCCGGGAAAGGGGACGACCTCAAAAAGTTCCCCGCAGTTCACCGAGCCGGCCTGGCAGACGCGGCCCAAGTCGTTGCGCATTAAATCAACAACCATCAGATGCTCGGCGAGTTCTTTCTCGTCGACGCGCAACTCGGCGCGAAGGCGCTCGTCAGTCGGCCCGTCATGGCCGCGAGGGCGCGTCCCCTTAATCGGGAAACTACTCAGTTCACCTTGAGCCGAGAGGCGTAAAAATGCCTCGGGGGAATTGGAGACCAGCGCGCCAAACGGCGTTTCGAAGAATACGGCATAGGGGGCCGGGGCATGTTCGGCTAAATCCAGGAAAAGTTCGCTGGGATCGACAGCATCAGCAGTAAACCGCCGCGTCAGATTGGCCTCGTAAACCTCACCGGCGATGAGCTGCTCTTTTAATGCCTCCACGCGACCGGCGTGCACCTCATCAGTGTCGTCAGCTCGCAGACCCAGCGTCGGCTTTGCGCGCCCGCTAGGCAACTCAACATCTGAACTCTCGAGGCAGTTAAAATCGCTATAGTAACGCATGAACCCTGCAGGCCAGGGAGCGTGGCTTCGCGCCAAGTTAGGTTCGTGAACAAAGGGCAGAGCAAATTCATAACTCAAATAGCCAACCCATGCCCCGCGCCCGCTCCCTTTCTGGTTCAAAGCCCTGCGCAAAGCTGCCACATCGCCGGGTTTCAACCTAAGTTCAGAGCTAGGGGTGCTCGCGATAAAGGTCTGCTCACCGCCCGGGTACCCTTGGGCGCCCAAAAGAACAGCAGGCTCTCGCTGGCGATGCTCCAAGAGCCAACTTTGCAAGTTCAGCTTAGTCATTTAGCCTGTATCACCATGAACGATCGCAGATACCCCCTGGCGCTTGCGGCGCTGAAGAAACGTAGCAAGCCTTGGCAAGAGCTGAGCTTGCAACTCAAAGAACTCGATTCGCTGCTCAGCGCCGAACTTAAAGTAGGCCAGGGCATTCTGGCAGGTATTGACGTTGAGATTAGCCCCGTTGAGATCGTCTTCAAAAATGCTTCCGCTAGCCAAGAACGCTTGCTCGCTCGGCGTTTGGACGGCCTAGCTAAGCGCACGGGGCGCCGAGTGCGCTTTGGCTAAGCTGTTCGACTAGAGCTTTGAGTTCGCGAACCACCATGCCCGGCCGAGTCTGTTGCGGGGCATGCCCGACAGGCTCGAAAACCAAATTCTCGCCAATCTCCTGGCGCAACATCTCAAGGCTCCGCCGCGGCATCAAGCTGTCAAGCTCGCCCCATAAACAGCGCACACGAGCGGCATAAGGTGCCAACTCGCCGTCCTGGCAGAGCATCTCTCGAAAGTCCTGATTACAAAGCTCAGCGACCACTTCACTGCTCAGCATATGACCGATGATTCGACGCGCGAAAAAACGCATATCAAAGCGGGCGTCACCCATGATCGCATCGGTCATCTCGTTGCGCTGCCCCTGTAAAAACCGCTGTCCTAACTCATAGGCCTCGGGAGCGCTCATGAACCCCGCCGGGGCTAACAACAGCAAACCGAGCAGATCATTCGGGTAGCGAGTCATGAAACGCCAAGCCAGCCAGCCGCCAAGCGAATTACCGATGAGCAAGGGCGGTTCGGGGCAAATTTCGGCGACCAGACGGCGCATTAACTCAAGCCCCTCATCCATGTCGGGCATGCTCTGCCCCGGGCTGAGGAAGGAACGCCCAAACCCGGGGAGGTCTGGGACCAGGATACGGCCCCAGGGTCCTCTCGTCAGACGCCATAAAACCCGATGCCAGGTCGAATTCCTGTCGCCTAGCCCATGCAGAAAAATGAGGTCGGGGCCGCCGCTCCCCCGCCCCTCGAGCAGGTCGATGACCTGACCGTCGAGCGTTACAAGGCGCCGCTTAAAGCCCAGCGGGCGAAGCAAGACTTCACCCCCTATTGTAACCAAATGCGACCAGGAGTTGCCATCGTGACTGCTGCGTCTCAGCTCATCCACTAGCGCATCCCCATCATGTTCAAATCCAAACCACCGAGTTCCGGATACAGTTGAGCGTAGGTCCAGGCCGAAGCGAGGACACGCTGCACATATTCCCGCGTCTGACGTATCGATATCTCCTCAACCCAAACATCCAAAGCAAGGTTGGGTCGTTTTTTGCGCATCCTCGACATCGCTCCAGGGCCTGCGTTATACGAGCCCACCGCGAGAGGTAACACGCCTTTCCAGCGCTTCAACAAACCGCCGAGGTACAAACTGCCGATGCGTAGGTTGAGTTCGGGTTGGTCCATATCCGCCCAAGAATAACCGCGCACTTTATGGCGCCTTGCGACCATGCGGGCGGTGGGCGGCATGCATTGGGTTAATCCCTTGGCTCCAGCCCAGGAAAGAACCTTGGCGTTGAAACCGCTCTCTTCTCGGATAAGCCCAAACAGGAGCGCAGGTGGTATTTTGTTGGCCTTCGCTTGCTCGAGAATCAACCGAGAAAACGGTAACGGAAAAGCCAGCTTGAAAATAGCTTCGTCGCCGGCTTGGGGGGCCGATCGCAAGGCCGGGGCTCCTCGTAGGCGCCCGACGGCTTCGGCAGCCCCGCCAGATTCGATCAAGGCCTGAGCAAGAGGCAACAGATCGCTGGCACTGAGGGATTTTACCGGTATGCGCTCGAGCAAGTGCAAAGCCTGCTCCTTGAGTTCTAAGCGCATCAGCGCCAGCGCTTTGGTAAACCGCGGGTCACTCAAAAGCGCGGGGCTAGGCGCTATCTTCTGCCCCAGCGCAACCAGCCCTTTTAGGGGGCTCGGCAGTATCGTCTCTGGCGGTAAAACAGTGGCCGCCAGCAGAGCCTGCCAGGTTCCCGGATGCTCGCTAATGAGCGCTTTCAACGAGGCTTTCCGCAAAGCCGGCGGCTGCAGAGTAGCCCGCCAGTAACGCGCTCGCAGTTGGTGCTCAGTGACATGCACCTCGGCCCCAGGCTTACCTCGTAAAAAGGTGTCGAGACGCTGCTTGGCCAAGGCCGGTTCACCCGAGCGGTAAGCAAGCCATGCGCGACGCCATTGGGCCTCTTCGGCCATGTCGCCCTTAGGATGCTTAGCGACGAGCTCCGCATAGGTAGCTACCGCCTTTTTTCTCTTGCCGCGGCGTTGCTGCTCATCGGCCAAAAAGAA
>JAPKCE010000291.1 GCA_028823075.1 Myxococcota bacterium | reverse complement strand
CTGGAGAGCTCTTTTCCACAAGCCCATCGAATAAGCGCATGGCTAAAGGCTGGTCGACCGTCGCTAGGCTCGTCAATAAGCGCTCGGATAAGCGTTCATTAGAGGGTCGCGAAAAGCTCTGCCAGGCAAACGCTGTAGCGCCAAAGCCGATATACTCTCGCTGGCGGGCAAGGCCGCTGTCCTTCGAACTCGAGCATGAACGGATAATTAGTGTTAACGTCGGCTGTTCGAGATGAAAGAGGTCATGGATAAAGTCATTTCCAGGAACGATCATGCGCACATCGCCCGGCAGTAAGCGCTCCTGACTTAGCTGCTCGAGATGCCCTACGCTCAGACTCGAGGTCAGTTCTTGATGCATTGTAAAACGAAACTGACGGTGAACAGAAGAACCCAAAAGGGTACACCATGCTCCCGAAAAACTATGATCATGAACGGACGTCGTGTTGCGCATCCAATAATAGGATTCGATCACATAGCCATCACCCATAAACCAAGTGACAGGCGGGTCTCCAAACGGGCTTTCGACCTTAAACTGAGGTCGGTCCATGCGCAAAGCCGCTTCGGCCAAAGAACCAGGGTCGAGTTTATCGAGTTGGGCAGAAAACTCGGTCAACACTTGCTTCGCGACTTGGGAAAGCGCCTGGGCAGCGTCTTCGTTTTTTCGCCAAAGCTGGTCAATACGACCAGCCATCGCGTCAAAGGTTTCAATCATCGATTGACCGCCGTTGAGGACGCATCGACAACAAGCGATGAACGACGGGTGTGGCTAAGCGAGCAAAGCGCAGCGGCGGCAAAGGCCAAGGTAGCCCGAAACGTCGCATGGAAATTACAACGCCCCCAATTTGAGCTGTGGAAACCAAAGAGTCTGGGGTCATCATACTATCGCCTTGAGTGCGTACTCCCTTTTCTGAAACCGCGATCAGACGATGAATGAGGGGGGGAGTGGTGCCGCGTAAAATAACGACAATATCGCCGACTTTCGGTTTAACCGCGGTGGCGACGCGCAGCAAGTCACCAGGTAACAGCCAAGGCAACATGCTCAAACCCCAAACGCGCACCGTGACTTCGTCACAGAGATCAAACAGTTGGGGCGTGGGCGGCTTAAGCTTCATCGTTGGGATGTATTGAGTTCGGCGAGTATGGCTGGAAGTGGAAGTTCACCAATGAGGTTCCAGCTCACGCGCAGGACGGGAATATTGTGGATCAACCCCTCTAACCAATCCCAGTCGCTCAGTATCGCCTCGGACGAAAAGCGGATGCTGGCGGCAAGCAGGTGCTCAAGGGACTGAGCTGGCGACAAACGAGTTACGCAGACCTTTTGGCTTGGTCCATGGTCAGGCAAAATGAATGCTGCTAAAGGTTGCTCTGAAAAGTCCTCGCAGCGCAGTTCACCGGGAACCGCCGTACCGCGAGCAGACACGGCACCATTTGTATGGCGAATAGCGACGATTTCATCGCCACGAGCATCGGCGCCAAGCCGCCGAACCAAGGTCGATTTTCCAGCGCCAGACGGCCCAATTACGACTAGAGAACGACGATCGGACAGCACAGACATGGCGGCATGAAAACAACGCCAGTCGCTGTCTTGGCTGGCAGCAACAAGCCCGGCTAACAGAGCGTGACGCTGCGCTAAGCGCAAACTCCAACAGCTTGCCAGACCCATATGAGTAGGCAGTTGAAACTCTAAATGCCTGGACTTGGAATCCCAGCTTACTGCGGGGTAATCGGTATGGCCAGCGATATGCTTTCGATAAGCAGCGGTTTCGATATTATCCGTCATCGAAATTTCAACCGTCACAGCCGGCGACCAAGTACTTGTTCTTACTGTTCCTCGAAACCAGTCTTCAAATCCAGGCTCATCAGATTCCAAACCTCGGATTTGAATGTTGAGATCGGCCGGTCCACCCCGAACGGTTCGCAAAGCAGTTGTTCCGGTGCCTTTTTAATCGCCCTCGCCGGGCGGATGCGGCGGACCATCCGATGCTAGTGCATCCTGAATGATTGAGACGCATCGAATTATCGTTGGCCTAGTATAAGCCCGAGCCATCTTCTCGCTAGGGCTGGATTTAACAATACTTGAATCTGTCGTGTTGCTTTCGTTCATACCTGAACTCCTCAATAGCGCACTTGTAAAGTACCAGAACCACCGCGAATTACTATCGCAGTCTCCGGAAGGCTGTCACCGTTCAAATCACCGGCACAGATGACCTTATCGCGATCACCCAGGCCCAAATCGTAAATCAAATCCGGCTGAGTGCTGATGCTCGTAAACGTCGAGTTGCCATGATAAATAAAGGCGTAATTTGAACTCGCCACTAAAAGCTCGGAAGCACCATCGGCATTTAAGTCGCATCCGCCATCTTCCATGATCGCGATGGCTCCTTCAGTTCCAACCGCCGCAGCAAGTACGACGGTGGCAGCACCGCCCAAAGCCTGACCGCCCTTCCACAAATATAAACGGCGTGTACCGCCATTAAAAGCCGCCACGATATCGTGAGTTCCATCCCCATCAAGATCCGAAACGTGCAAGTAACGCCCGAGCTGGGTCGAGCCAGGTGAGTCGGCATTACTCAGTAAAGTTACGGAATTTGAATTGATGGTCACCGCGTCATTTTGCGCAAAAGGTCCCGCAGCAACCAGAACCTCACCGGCGTTGTTATGAGCGATCGAGCACCCCATGACCACATCGCCCTGACCATCCCCGGTGACATCCAAACCAGCGACCATAGCGATGCCACCCTTTGAATTGTCACGCGCATCGACAGTGGCGACCGCGTCCGCAACACTCATCGCCCCGCTTAGATCATCGCCATCAAAGATGTAGGCTCGACCAGCGGTAGCGCCGAAGCGGTAAGCAGTAATCACTAAATCAGCAGTAGCGTCTCCGGTCACCGACCCAAAAGATGAAACAACATAACCAAAGTTACCCGAAGCCCCGGCGATGCTCACCGACGGGGTCGCGCCCAGGCCATTCGCCGAACCGTTATAAATATAGGCGTTACCAGCACCCTCCCAAGCAGCGCCAACGACGAGGTCATCAAAACCATCGGCGTTAAAGTCCGCTGTTGAACACGACACGCCGAAGCGACCACCATTCACCGAACCTTCGATGATGGTAACGTTCATTGCAGCAGCATTTGCGGCGCCGGCATAGACATGTACCGCACCCGTAGCGCCAGCTCCGTAGCCGCGATCAGTGATCACCAAATCGGAACGCCCGTCGTTGTTGAAATCGCCGTGGCAACTCTTCCAAGCAAAGTAACTCGTTCGGTTGGCGGGCGTATAAGTATGGGTGGTCCATTCCGTGTTTACCGTCACCAAGCTTCCGCCTTCCAGCGCCGACTCGTTGCCCAAGTCATCTACAGCTCGTGCAGCCATGCGCACGATGGATTGGTCAAAAGGCAAGCCTGAGACATCAACTTGTAAGGCAGCACCGGCAGCCTGAGGATTGATGGCATCAGGGACTTGAGTAGCCGCCGAGAAATTCTCCTCGGTGATGGCATTAAGGCTGTGACGCACCTGATACCCGGTCACCAAACCGGTGTCGCCATCATCGCCCGGTTCGGTCCAATTAAGGCGCACCGTGCTACTACGGTTGTTTTGCACCGCAGCTGTAAACACGACGGCGTTTGGAGGCTCGACATCGACCAGAGCCTGAAGCGCAACAGTAGCCGTATTCCCTGCCGAATCGGTAACGGTAAAGGTTAGATTATGGGTCAAACCACTATTCAATATGGCACCGGTCAGGTTGGTAACACCATCCGCATTAACAG
>JAPKCE010000290.1 GCA_028823075.1 Myxococcota bacterium | reverse complement strand
GTAACGCTTTTACCTATTTCGACCCCGGGTTCATGGCTGGCGGGACGCATGGCGGTGATATCGAGGGTGCGGTTAATGTCACCGTGCTGACCCCATCGATGACCGGCTTGGTACCGAAACCCGGAGCCATGGTCTGGCTCGGCCTGGACTCCGATACGCCTTATGTCGGGTTCACCAATGGCGCCGGTCAGGTCACCTTGAGCGGCCCCGAAATCTTTGGACCGCAAACCGTTAATGCCATCGCACAAGGCTGTTCGGCGAATTCCATCGTCGAGGCCGAGAGCGCCGACGTGACCCTGATCGTTTACTGCTCCGGCACTCCAAGTCCGGGCGGCGGCGGCGGTGGTGGTCCTCCTCGCGTCTTTCCGCGCCTCAAAGGTTGCGTCTATGATTTCTCAAAATCCTTGTTCGACGTCTCGACTTTGGGTCCCGACGAGCGCGCTTTTGCCAAGATCGAACTGACCCGCCGCTCCCTCTTCTCCAGCCCCACGCCGAAAGGCACGACCTGGGAAATTCCGGTGCCTAACGGCGGCCAGCCCTGCCAAGGTGGTACCGGCAACTGTGAAGTCATTTACGGAACCGATCTGGTTTATGAAGAGGGCGGTTGCTTCGACTTTATCACCATGCCGGGCCGTTATGCACTGATGGCTTGGGCAGGTATCATTAACAGCCGCACTCAAGAGGTTCGCGAGTTGCGTCAACTCGGCGTGCGTCGAGGCGTTACCGCAGTCATGGGCGAAACCCATCTCGGTCTTAATATCAGCCTCAACTACGCCTTAGACAATAACATCACCATCACCATGCCCGACGCCCCGGGGCCCATCCCCGGCAAGCGTGGCCCCAACAAAAATCGCGTCACCACGTACCTTAATTTCGGTGGTGAAGGCGGCTATCCATTAGGTGAAACCGACAGCGATGCCCGTGTGATTGTGCAGCGAGACCTTCCTGATTTCCCGGGCGAGTTCCTTACCTTCTACGGCGGCGCCTTTACTCGCCTATGGGAACCCGATGCGGTGACCGGTCCGGCTTGCGTCTCCAATGGCGATTGTGAAGGGGGTCAGAGTTGTGTGAACACCAACCAAGGCGCTCAATGTGCGGGCACTTTCGAATATACCTGGCCTTACTCCGTCGCTCTACGAGATGGCGTGGGTAATACTCAAAGCGGTGTGACGCTCGACCCGATCATGCCTTTCCCCGAGATTGAATCGCCGGTGAACCGCGGTGTCTTGCGCAACGGAACCTTTCGCTGGAAACCGGCGACGACCGGCGCCCCGCCATCGATCTACAACGTCATCGTGATCAACCTGGCGAGCGGTCAGCGTTGGGACTTCTCGGTGCCGGGCAACCAGCGCAAATTCCGCCTTCCGCGTGTGCCGGATATCGACCACGAGTTAGCGCCTGAAGTTCCTGGACCTGGCGTTTATCTCTGGGCCTTGCAGGCTATTTATATCCCAGGTTTCGATTATGAGAATTGGTCGCTCATGGATTTAGACCGCATGGCCCGGCGAGCCTGGACCATGGACGTGGAATACTTCACCAAGAATTTTTAGACCTAGCTTTAGGTCATGAGTCTGTCGTCTTTAGGCGGCAGGCTTTTTGTTTTTTCAATTGTTAGGCCCGCTGTGTCGATAAACAGTTGAAGGGAGTCTTATGCGCGCGTTTCTCCTCAGCTTTGCTCTGCTCGCAGCGAACAACGTCTCCGCTAAACAGGTGGAGACCGAGCTTGGTTTTTCATTGGTGGCCGGTGCCATGGCCGGGAACGTCGCGGCCGGGACCCTGTGGATGGGTTCTCCCTTCAAATTGCGCGCCGATTGGGCCGCCTTCATCGAAGAGGATATGAGCAAACGTTTCCGTATTGGACTTGAGGTTCCCTTGCACCAGCGCATCGCCTTGGGCTTTCGTCCTGGCTTTGACTTTCCAGTGACCATTATGGGTATGCCCTTTTGCGTCGGCCTGGGTCTGCGCAACTACGTCACCCCCTACACCCTCCACGGCGCCGAAGTGCAGGTGAGTTGGCGTCCTAGTCTTATCGGTAAATTACAGCTCGACGCCGGCTTTTCGGCGAGCGCGTTTTTCTTTGGCAATGACCTGCCGGGCAACGGAGCGCTGATCGAATTTCAAGGCGGCGCCGGTCTGCGTCTGCCGTTGTGAGATGGGTTTTCCTCATCGCGGCGCTGTTGCTGAGCGCCTGCGCCGACGATAATGCCGAAATGCTTTGCGTGCGCCATAGCCAATGCCCCATGCTCTACTTTTGTTGGCAGGGGCGTTGTTACGTCAAAAACTCGGCACCTCAAGTGGAAGTCGTTTTATCGTCTGACAGCGGCACAATCGACAGTGGTCTGAGTTCTGTTGATTCAGGACTCGTCGATGCGACCACCGACGCAGGCTCAACGGATGCTACAGCACTCGATGGCGCCTCTTCCGACGCTACCGTCGACGCCGGCTCATCCGACGTGGCGTCCATCGATGTAAGCTCGAATAGTGATGCCGCGCTGGGAGACCTGTCTTCGCTGCCAGATGCCGACCAGCTTGGCGATAGCGGCGTGCCCAGCGATGGCCCAAGCGATTCCGGGGCTACTGACGCTACCCCCGGCGCGGCGCCTGACGCTGCTTTTGACACAGGGGGCGGCGACGGCCCGATTCGCGATGTGCCGCCCAGCGATCGGGGGCCTGATACAGGCATCACCGATCGCGGTTTTGGTTCCTTCCCGCTTCCCAGCTTTGACACCGGTTTCGGTAAACCACGCTGACCATATCGACAGAATGCTCCGACATGGCCATGGTGCCTGCGGTTAGGAGCCATTCGATGCATTTGGAAGAGACTATACTCGGCGCCGACGGTGAGAATATCTACCGCTGCTCCTGGGTTCCAGAGGGCGAGTTGCGGGGACAGTTGACCTTGCTGCATGGCTACGCCGAGCATTGCCATCGCTATGCGACGCTGATTTCAGCGCTCAACGATGCGGGCATCGCCGTTTTCGCTCTCGATCACAAAGGCCATGGTCGCTCGCAAGGCCGGCGTTCCTACATCACAGCTTTCCGCAGCCTTTTGCCCGATGCTGTGAGCACCTTGCGTTGGGCTGCTGAGCAAGCCCCCGACGTCCCGCGTTTTCTGTTCGGTCATTCCATGGGTGGAGCTTTGGCTGCTTTGCTAGCCATGGAGCACGAGGAACTTGTCGATTACCTGGTCCTTAGTGCCCCGGCGGTTAAGATCTCCGAGGACATTAGCCCTTTGTTACAAAAAGTATCGGGTATCCTCGGCACTTTATTACCCGTGTTGCCGGTGGCAAAACTGGACAATAATTTGTTGAGCCGAGACGCTTCAGTGGTGGCAGCTTATGAGGCCGACCCCCTGGTTTACAGCGGCGGAGTCCTGGCGCGCAGCGGGCATAGTCTCCTATCGACAGAAGCCCTTATTTTAGGACGGGCCAGCGATTTAAAGACGCCCGTTTACTTGCAATGCGGTAGCGCCGATGGGTTGGTCGACTCGCGGGGAGCACGCCAACTCCATGATGGTGCATCGAGCAGTGATAAGACCCTCAAAGTGTATGACGGCCTTTTCCATGAGATTTACAACGAACCGGAACAAGCTGAGGTTCGCGGTGATCTGCTTGCTTGGATGAACCAACGCCTACCTGCGCAGGGTTGACACCTCGCTCGCGCCGCGCCCACCTACGACTTAAGAATTGAATGAAACCTAACAGCCGGCGTTCATCAACGGCCCACTTAGAAGTTATTTTTGGAGATACATCAATATGAAACATTACCTCGTCAT
>JAPKCE010000289.1 GCA_028823075.1 Myxococcota bacterium | reverse complement strand
TGCCAGCCGAAGATGGCGTCCAAGCGCTAAAAGTTCTCGGCAACCACGACGGTAAAATCGATTTAGTGCTGGCCGACATCATCATGCCGGTCATGGACGGTTGGCAGTTGCTGTCTACACTGCGCGAGAGCCACCCGGCACTTCCGGTTATCCTTCTGACCAGCCTCGAAGAGGCCAAGCCCACCGCCGAGCGCGCCGAAGCTATGGGCGCTGCCGCTTGTTTGTTCAAACCGATCGATCCGGTGAGTTTGATGAGCGGTGTTGATGAGGTGCTGGGCGCTGCCTGAGAAAAACGGAATGAGCGAACTGCTCCCGGGGCAAACAGCCTCAACCGATGAACATTTTATGCTTGAAGCGCTGCGCCTGGCTTGTCTCGGCCTGGGCGCCGCATCACCTAACCCTTGTGTTGGCGCGGTCGTCGTTCAAGGCGGCGAGGTCATCGGGCGCGGCGGTCATCGGCGCGCTGGTGAGGCGCATGCCGAAGTGCTTGCGCTGCAAAACCTCGGAACTGCCGCTCACGGGGCTACCGTGTACTCGACGCTTGAGCCTTGCGCTCATGTCGGGCGCCAACCGCCCTGCACCCAGGCGCTTATCGAGGCGCAAGTGGCGCGCGTGGTCATCGGTATGAGCGATCCAGACCCTCGGGTGGTCGGTCGTGGAGTTCAACAGCTTCGCGAAGCCGGTATCGAGGTGGTCACGGCTTGCCTCGAAAAAGCTTGTCGTGCGCTCAACCCGGGCTACCTACACCGTCAAACGAGCGGGCGGACTCGAGTCCTGCTGAAAACAGCAACCACCCTTGAAGGAGCTGTGGCGACGCATAGCGGTGAGAGCCAATGGATTACGGGAGCCCAAGCGCGGCGCCGTGTCCATGAATTGCGAGCGCGCATGGCCGCGGTCATGGTCGGTGCGGGTACGGCTCGGGTCGATAAACCTTCGCTCAATGTACGCCTTGATGCGCCCCTACCTTGGTGGCGCCAAGGAGACTTTCATCCCTTGCGTCTCGTCGTGAGTCGTAGCGGCGAGGTGCCGGCTCCCACCGCTCAAGGCGGCGCCGTTTGGCTGCTCGGCGGTGGCGCCGAGGTGGAGGGTTTTGAAAAGCAGCTTCACCTCGCGAGCGACTGGCAGCAAACCCTCGAAACGTTAGCCCAACAAGGAGTTAATGAACTGCTCTGCGAAGGAGGCTCAGGCTTGGCCAGCAGTCTGCTGGCCGCGGGGGTTGTCGATGAATGGGTTCAGATGATCGCGCCGCTTTCGCTCGGCGGTGTTGGTCTGGCCGGTTTGCAAGGCAAGGGCTGTGACAAGCTTAGCGCGGCGCGGCGCGGCAGGCTGGCGCGGCTCGAGCAACTCGGGCACGATGCTTGCCTGTGGACGGTCTTCGATGCTTCACCTTCATTCGCTGATCAGACCGCTCTTTTACAGCAATTGGAGCCTTAGATGAGAACCTCGCTGTTCGCCTTTTCGTTAATCCTGGTGCTGGCTGCTTGCCCTCAAGATGACCCGGCCCTCGACGCGGGTATTGAGCAACAAGATGCGGCAACCGCGGACCTTGGACCTGCACCAGGCCTGCCCGACGCTGGTTTCGGTGGCGGCATCGTCGCACGCTGCCAGCGCGACATCGATTGCGATGACCCTTCCCATAAATGTCTGGTCGGAAATTATCCGAACACCCGGCTGCGCTGCTCCGCAACCTGCGTTCGCCTGGAGCAATGCTTCGACTTTGCCGAGGGTGCCGGAATTAGCAACGAAGAGGTTGTCTGCGAATTGCCGAGCAATCGTGTGACCACCCGTTTGTGGTGTATTCAGACCCCGCCGCCTCCCCCGGATGCCGGTCCCGACGGGGGTAGCGCCGGAGATGGTGGTTTAGGCGACGGCGGTGATACCGGTCCGGCTTTTGACGCCGGCGCCGGACAACTGCCGGGTTCTCGTTGCACGGCCAATGAGCAATGTCGCAATATGCGCTGCGTGCCCGGTTTCTCAGGTGATAAATACTGCACCGTTCCTTGCACAGGCGCCGAAGACTGTTTTGAGTTCCGCACGAACTCACAGCTGGACGAAGCTCATAGCGCCTGCGCTGAACATAACGGCGAGAACGTCTGCATCGAGGTGGCCGCAGTGCCTCGTGTGGGATGGAGCGCCGTGCTGGCTCGTGGGCTCAACGAGGTGCGTGCGCGCATCTTGCTCACTGAGAACCGCGGGCTACGAGTTCGCGACTTTTACTACGACGGAGGTCGTCACGGTCAAGAGGTGTACATCGGTGTCAGTTTGGGACCGGTCAGCGCTCAGAGCTTTGTGCCGGTGAGCATCGACCTACGCTGTCGCGGAGGTGTCTGCGGCGATGGGCACCCTTGCGCTCAAACCCTTGGCACCTGTAATGACGCTGATTTTGAGTTGCTGCTGCCGGAAGGCCTAGCCTATGAAGCGTTCGACCGCGTCGCTATTGTTGGTATGCCACAGGGGCTAGGCTGGTCCGAAGCGGTGTTTGTACCTTGAGAACAGCATTTCTAATCGCTTTGAGCGCCTGTGCTCACGGCGCCGAAAACCCGATACAAACGGCGCCGAGTCGCGCCGCGGTACCTCTCGCTCAAGTTGCTAGCGAGACCTCGATGCAGGAGGTGATGCTGGTTGAGGTCAAAAAGGTTTTGGCGAGCGCCCAAAACGAAGTGCGTTCGTGCTACGAAGCGGTGCTAACGCCCATTTATCATCCGGATGTGCATCTGGTTATCCGCCTTGTTCTGCGCGCCGACGGAATGGTGCGCCGAGTTGAAGTGGTGGAGATGCAACCCGACGTTTCCGGGCTCGTGGCTTGTTTCAGCGGCGTTCTCGCCGAGTTGCGCTTTCCCAGAGACAGCGAAGACTGGGAGCTTGAGTTCCCAATGAACTTACGCAGCGCCGGGCTTGCCGAGGATGTTCAAGATAACACGCCTCCCGAGTCTCCCTGACGCGTCGCTGCCTCAGTCGAATTCTTCGAGATCCGCTTCCAAAGGCTCGTTGAGAAGTTCGGCTGCCATGCGCTCGGCATGTAGGTCTCTGCGCCGGCCGCGCAAGAAAAACTCGCGGCCGGAAAACTGATGTGCGGAGAAATCGACTGAAGGTCGTAGACAGCGCTCGTCGGCCAGCCAATCGCCCAGGAAAGCCTCCATAAAATCCATCACCAAAGCTTCGCTCGAAAGGCGCTCCTTGGCATTTTGGGGTTGGCTAAGGCCACCTTCGAAAATCCAGCGTTTACGACCGTTTTGACTGTTGATGACAAGCCGTAAGCAGCATCTTTTTTGATGTTTTGGAGCCAGGACTTCGAGGGCGTCACCAGCTAGGCCTTCGGCATAACGCTCGGATAGGGCGTCGGTGATGGCCGCGGTATCAAACAACTAATCGCCAAAATCGTTACGGTCGAAAAGGCTATGAACTCGCACATCATGGCTCTCGACATTGGCGCGGCCGCCTTCACAGCGGTCGACCAAAATAAAGACGTCGGTGGGGTTGTGACCCGCCTCGCGCAGGGCGCGTAACGCGATGAGCGTGGAGCCGCCGGTGGTGATCACATCTTCGAGAACGGCCAAGCGCAGATTCTTAGGCAGTTTAAGGTCGCCCTCAACCTGACGTCCAGCACCATGATCCTTAGCCTCTTTGCGCACGATCAATGCTGGGAATTCACGGCCGCGCAAAGCCGCGGTCAAGCTCACAGCGCTGACCAACGGGTCGCCGCCGAGGGTCATCCCGGCAACGGCATCGAAGGGCTGACCGGCAGCATCTTCCTGCGCTTCAATCGCCGCTAACAGCTGCTCGCCGATGAGC
>JAPKCE010000288.1 GCA_028823075.1 Myxococcota bacterium | reverse complement strand
AAGGGCATGATCGCCGAGCCGGCCGACCATGGCGGTGTCCACCAAGTTGAGAAGATTCTGCGACAGCATGCCGCCCATGATAGGCAAAGCTAAGCCCAGGATTCGGCCTCGACGTTGCTGCTGGTTGTTTTGAGCCTTTATCACGCGCCGGCTTTGGCCTTTGGTCGATGCGGGGTCAAACGCTAAGCCTGCTCAATGAGAGTCGAACATGGAAGATTCTCCAACTTGACAGGCAGCCGGGCCGCGGCAACCTTTCCAACCTATGAAAAACATATTCGCCCTAAGTTCTCTAGCTCTTCTTTTGGCCTGTCCCAATGGCGGTCAAAGCGATCCCGATGCCGGGAGCTCATCTCCTGATGCTGGAAATCCAGAGGCTCCTCTCGTTTGGCATGAGGTCGTCAACGCTTATGCGCCTGGCGCGGTGCTCTCGGTTTGGAGTTCGGCCCCCGACAACGTGTGGATGGTCGGCGGTGAAGCGGATAGCGGCTTTGCGCTTCATTTCGATGGACAGCGCTGGACGAAGCATGACCCGGGCACCGGAGCGCAACTTTGGTGGGTGCACGGCTGGGATGATGGGACGCTGATGGTTGCCGGGGAGCGCGGCGGTATCGCCCGTTTTGACGGTAGCACATGGAGTCTCATGCCCACCGATGCCCCAGGCGTGGTGTTTTTTGGTATCTGGGGTGCTACGAGCGACGATGTCTGGGCCGTTGGTGGCGCCCAGCCCGATTCACCCGATGGCGTCCAACCGGTCGCCGATGCGCTCTACCATTTTGACGGCCAGAGTTGGCAGCGAATCGAGCATCAGTTCCGTCCGGTTGATAGGCAGGGTGAAGGCGATAATCTGTACAAGGTCTGGGGGCTCGATAGTGAATCCGTGTTTATCGTGGGTAGTGGCGGTTTAGCTGCCCATAAACAGGCAGACGAATGGGGCCTGCGCAGCACGCCGAACAGTCAGGCTGTAATCTTCACTTTGAGCGGTCGTAATTACGATGATGTCTACGCGGTCGGAGGCATCGGGACGGCCTTGATGGTCCATTGGGACGGGCGCGTTTGGAAAGATCAACCCCTGCCGGCAGACAGCCCCACCAGCTTGCCTGGAGTTTGGACAGCAGCTGGGCAACCGGTCTACGTTGCTGGTGCCCGCGGCTTTACCGGCCGGCTTGATGGCGAGCGTTGGACCACCGCCTGGCTCGATACAGCGCAGAGCTTTCATGCGATTCATTTCGACGGCCAGCGTCTATGGGCGGTTGGCGGCGATATCGACGCCCGTCGCGCCGATCACATCGGCGCCATTTTCTGCTCTAATCCGGTGGCATCACCATAATTATTGGGCCCAAAAACGAATAAGAAGCTGGTGCAAAACCAACTTCTTATCCTGGTGCTGTCGGGGGAGTTCTACCCGACAGGCTAAGGGCAGCGTCCCATGCTGCGAACGCTGGTACCGGCGCGGTTCGCTAAACAAGGGTTGGAATAGTCGACGTTGTCGCAACCGCAGACGCGATTGAGTTCGCGGGTACACATGCGTGGGCGGAGGGTACAACTACCGCCAGTGCTCACACGGCCGACGGGGCAGGTGCCTACGGGTCGGTCACAATAGTGGCCATCGGTGCACATCACCGGTTGCCGCGGAGGGCCGCAAGATTCTCCGCCGGGAGCGGGCGGAGCGTCGCATTCCCCTTGGTAATCAACCGAAACCGAATGGCTAAAAGCTTCGCAAGGGTTGCTGTAGGTGTTGCCGTCGCAGCCACAAACCGGCGCAAAGATCTCGCCGCAGGCTTCCGGAACCCAGTCGCATTGGCCGCCTTGGTCAGTGCGACCGCAGTTGTTGGCTTCGGGGAAATTGCAGAAGGCGCCAGCGCCGCAATTAGGAACGCCACCACGGGTTCCGCAAACTCCGGCGGGAAGCCCAGCGTCTTGGGCGATCAGCCCGGCATCAGCAGCTGGCGTGATACCCGCATCCACAGTTGGCGTGACGCCCGCATCCATAGCGGGTAAAACACCCGTATCGGCAACGGGGTGTATGCCGCTATCGGTGACATGTGTCGGCCCTGAATCACTTGGGCTCGTGCTCCCTGAGTCAAGAGCAGCGGAGTTGCCCGAATCGCTTGCGGCTGCCCCCGTGTCGCTTGCGGGCGGGCCGATGGGGTCGATAGAGCCTGGACAGCCAATGAGGGCAGCAGAAAAAACAACAGATAAAAAGATGCGCATGGCGAGGCCTCTCGTTGAAGGTGGGCAAACTTTGGTCGCCCGGCTCTCCTAACGTCACTTTATAGGCGGGCGATAGGACGATTTCACTGGGGAGGGAGTTTTACCCGACAGGCTAAGGGCAGCTTCCCATGCTGCGAACGCTGGTGCCGGCGCGGTTCGCTAAACAAGCGCTGGGATAGTCGACGTTGTCGCAACCGCAGACGCTATTGAAATCGCGGAGACATTGTTCTGGGCGGAGGGTACAACTACCGCCAGTGCTCACAAGGCCGATGGGGCAGGCGCCGACGGGTCGGTCACAATAGTGGCCTTCGGCGCACATCACCGACTGCCGCGGAGGGCCGCAAGCTTCTCCGCCGGGAGCGGGCGGAGCGTCGCATTCTCCTTGGTAATCGACCGAGACCGATTGTCGAAAGGCTTCGCAAGGATTGCTGTAGGTGTTGCCGTCGCAGCCACAAACCGGTGCAATGTCGCGAGGGCAGGCTCCGGGAATCCAGTCGCATTGACCGCCTTGCCGGGTGCGATCGCAGTTATTGGCTTCGGGGAAGTTGCAGAAGGCGCCAGCGCCGCAACTACGAAGGTCGCTAATTCTCCCGCAAACTCCAGGGGGAAGCCCAGCGTCTCGCTCTATCTGCCCTGCATCGGTAGCTGGCACTATGCCCGCATCCGCGGCGGGCTGTAGGCCGCTATCCGTGACAGGCGACGGCCCTGAATCACTTGGGCTGATGTTACCTGAGTCAAGCGCAGCGGGGTTTCCCGAATCGCTTGTGGCCGGCCCAGTGTCGCTGCCGTTTGTAGGGGGGGCGATGGGTTTCATCGGCGCTGGACAGCCAATGAGGACGGCAGAAAAAAGAACGGATAAAAGGATGCGCATAGGGAGGCTTCTCCGTGAAGACGGGCAAAGTTTAGCGGCACGCCTTTGCTAGCGCCACCATTTTAATGGTCGAGTTTTAGATGGTTTTCACTGTGGGGCCGCAAACTCTAAGGTTAGATTAACGGCGCCGACGTTTCGTTCGTAAAACCCGTCGGCGACGATGGTATATTGGTCGGGCGATAGGTCGATCTCGCTCAACCGGCTGAGCTTGTTGGAGCGACTGATGTCGTCGTGGCAGGCGATTTCGTTGAGTCCGCCACAACCTCGTAGGAGATAGAGCACGGTGTCGTAGGAATCACCGGCGTCCGAGGAGCCGGTCGAAGCGCTAAAGATAGTGCGCTCAGTCACGCTGAAAGTGAACGCCAGTTCCCGCCCTTGCTCGCCTGAGCGCTCAGCACAGGTCCTTGGCGCGTATCGGCGCAACGCGTTTTCGTTGTTTACCGGCAAGCTGATTCTGCCGCGGTTGGGCACCTCAATTTCTTGTGCCGTTTCGCAAGCGGGTCCGACCTCAGGCTCTTCGACCCGCAACGATGCGCTCAGTTCAAATTCGCCGCGGCTGGTCTCCCAGCCATCGGCGATGAGGTAATAGGTGCCGGCTTCGACCTCTTGTTCAATACGCGAGTCCGTGCGCTCTCCATCTTGACCGCGCCCCTGGTCGTCGTTGCAGGCGATCTCGGCCGCCGCGTCATCGCAGGCGCGACGTAGTGAAAGCACAGGATCAAACCCGTCAG
>JAPKCE010000287.1 GCA_028823075.1 Myxococcota bacterium | reverse complement strand
GAAAAACGCCGCTCCCCCACCCACAGGCTGGGCCGGCCACCTAAAACATCGCTAAGGGCTGGGCGCCAGGCTCCCGAAACCAGTGCATGAGGCCATGGACGACAAGCCTGAACGCCGCCGCCCGGCAGCAACGTTTGGCGCTGGGTCATGGAGCACCTTGAAAGGAGGCGAGCGCCCGCTGACGCAGCAGATGATCGGCGAGCACGAGTTTAACCATCGCTTCTATTACCGGAATCACCCGCGGGGCGATGCAAGGATCATGTCGTCCTTGCTTCGCCTTGTCGCCCACCGTGGATGGTGCGCGCACAGTGCATTGTAGGTGGATGCTTTGACCGTTTGAAATACCACCTTCGATACCGCCAAAGTTGCCACGCTCGGCGGTGACATCCTTACCGCTAGCGGATGCAAAACCGGCGCCCAACCCGTAGCCATAGGCGGTGACCGCGCCGATGGACAAAAGCGCCCGGCCAAAATCACTTTTTAGTTTGTCAAACACCGGTTCGCCGAGACCTGCGGGCGGGTTTTGAATGCGACAAGAAAGCTCGGCACCAATCGAATCAGCGGAATCCTTAAGGGTTTCCAAATAGGCTGCCACTTTTATTGAGTCGCAGCCACGAAGCCCATAAATGCCAAGCTCGCCCTCTCGGCTGGAGCGAAAGGGGCCCAAGGTGTCGATTTGCGCGACAACCTCAACGCCGGGCAGCAGCAGGCCAGCAAAATAGCCACCGATAACCCGCGCAACCGTCTCTCGCCCCGAGGCCCTCCCACCGCCCCGGTGATCACGAAAACCGTGCTTTAATAGCGTCGTTTCGTCGGCATGACCGGGACGAAACTGGTGAATCATGGAATCATAATCTGCCGGGCGCTGATCGCGGTTGCGCACGATGACAGCGATGGGTGTTCCCAGGGTTCGCCCCTCAAAAACACCGCTCAAAATCTCGGCGTCATCAGCCTCGTCACGCGAGGTACATGCATCCAAACGTCCTGGGCGACGGCGCTCCAACTCGGCTGCCAATCGGCCGACATCGACGGCGAGCCCGGCCGGCATGCCGTCGATCACCGCGCCCATCGCAGGACCATGACTTTCGCCAAAAGTGGTCAGGCGAAGGGCGTTGCCAAAACTTGATCCAGGCATAAGGGGTCCTCGGCAGGACTTTCGCCCGCAAGTGCTCTAAGGCCAGGAAACGGCGTAAAAATCTAGTCTGTGCATCAACTTTCGCTTGGGGCTTTCGACAAGCTTCTTCATAGTGGATGCTATGATGGCAGGATATCATGGCAGCGTCACCGAGGATCACCTCAGCCGCTTAGTAGGTCAGACCCATCGTGCGGTTAGCGCTCGAGAGGCCGAGCTGCCTTTGGAAAAGTTGCTGCGCCGCGTTCGGCCCAGCGATCGCTACTTCCACAGCGCCCTGGCCCAAGAGCGCTTTCACCTGGTGGGCGAATACAAAAAAAGCTGTCCCGTACAGGGCAAACTCTCCGACACCTCAAAGCAAACAGCCTTCGTGAGCGCTTTGGAAGGTTGCGGCACCGCACTGGCCGTGCACTGCTCAGAAATGTACGGCGGCGACATTCGGCTGCTCAAAACCATGCGCGCTATTTGCGACCTTCCGGTGCTCTGCGCCGATGTGCTTATTCGGCCCTATCAGGTAGTCGAGGCGCGCACCTGGGGTGCCGACGCCGTGTTGCTGATGCCGAGCTTGGTCGACCATCGAAACCTGGGCGAGATGATGAGCCAAGCGCGTATTCTCAATATGGCGACGGTGGTTTTGGTGCATGACGAATCCGACCTCGACGCCGCGCTGCGCTGCCGAGCGCGCATCATCGCTGTAAGTGGACGTAGCGCCGAAACCTATAAAATCGACACCAAAGGGATGCAACGATTACTGGCCAACACGCCGTACGATTGCATCCGTCTAGCCGTCGGTGGGTTGAGCAGTAAAGCCCAGCTCGATGAGCTGCGCGAAGAGATCGACGGAGTGATGATCGGCTCAGCCTTAATGAAAGCCAAAAACCCGGCTCAACTCCTTAGACGTCTCGGTTTTTCATCATAAACTGACGCCAGCTAAGCGCTGCAAATCTGCGTGAAACTCCGGATAAGAAACCACCGTGCTCCATGCTGAATCAATACGGCTGGGCGCGTCTGCCGCTAGAGCAATTGCCGCCAAAGACATATGCACACGATGATCACCTTGCGCTTGAAATTGGCCCGCACGGGGCTTGCCGCCCCTGATCAACAAAGCGTCGCCGCGCTCGCTGCAAAAAATCCCCGCGGCGCGCAGACCGGCGGCCATCGCAGCAATGCGATCGCATTCTTTATGACGCAAACCCGGACCGCCCAGAAGCAAGGTCTCGCCCTCAGCACAAGCAGCGACTGCGCAAAGAGGAGGAAACAGATCCGGAGTCTGCGAAACGTCGATTCGACCCGGGCTAACCAAGCCGTTGTGAGCTTCTAATTTCAAATGCCCATCAAAGGTTATGACGACATTAAAGAGCCGAAGAATGTCGATGATTCGCCGATCACCCTGGGCACTGGTTGGATCCAAGCCTTCGAGTTCGAGCTGCCCACCGCTGAGTAAAGCCGCGACCAACAACAAAGCAGCGCTCGACCAATCGCCGCCGATGCGCAGCCCTGCGGTCTGTAAGCTCTGTTGACCCGGGATGAGGACGCTCAAGTCGCCGCTGGCGGTTTCGCTGAGCAAAAGACTCAAGCCCGATTTTTGAGCCATCGCCACCGTCAAGTCCAGATAAGGCCTGCTGCGCACGGGCGCCTCGATGAGCAATTGTGAATCCTCTTCGGCGAAAGGAAGCGCCAGCAAAAGCGCCGAAGCAAACTGCGAGCTCAAACCACCGGCCAGCTTGACCTTGCCGCCGCGCAAGGGTCCGCGAATGGCTATGGGCAGGCTACCCGCCCTGCTTTCCACCCGCGCACCAAGTTCGATTAGAGCGCCCAGCAACGGTTCGTTAGGGCGTTGGCTCAAGGACGCGTCGCCTCGAAATTCGACGCTCGCCGGCAACAGCGCGGCGAGAGCCGTAAACAGCCGCAGTGTACTTCCGGAATTGCCACAATCAATAACTGAATTCGCCGGCCCGAAACGACGGGAGTCGACGACCCAGCGGTCGCCAAAATCCTCGATCACCGAGCCAAAGGCCTCGAGCGCTTCAAAACTAGAGCGGGTGTCTTGGCTGATCAGCGGGGCTTCAATGCGCAGCGGCTCGCGGGCATGGGCCGCCAAAATAAGCGAGCGATGCGTTTCGCTTTTACTCGATGGGACGCGCAGTTTACCGCTTAAACGAGCTGGCGTGAGCAGCAACTCATCGCCGATAAGCTGAATGGACTCGCTCAGAACATGCCCAATGCGACTTCGCTCACATGAGCGGTATTAAAGCCGAAATGCATGGCGAGATCACCGGCAGGAGCGGATTCGCCAAAGCTGTCAATACCGATAATCTCGCCGGCATCACCCACCAGTTCACGCCATCCAAAGCTACGACCAGCCTCGACGGCCAAACGCCGCGTCACGCTCGGCAAAAGCAATTCGGCGCGCCCATCAGCGCTCATGGCGAGCAGGCGGTCCATACTCGGGATAGACAGCACGCGCACCCGGCGCCCAGCGGCGCGCAAGGCCTCGGCGGCACCGACACAAAGCTGCACTTCGGAGCCAGTTCCCATCAAAATCATCTCGGGGTCGCCATCGCAACTGAGCACATAAGCGCCGCTTCGCATGCCTTCGAGAGCGCGCTCAGAGCCGTCGAGAGGCGGCAGGCTTTGACGCGTCAAAAGCAGCGCGGTGGGGCCGCTGACGTTGCGCAACGCGACGCACCAAGCGGCGGCC
>JAPKCE010000286.1 GCA_028823075.1 Myxococcota bacterium | reverse complement strand
ATTCGGGATCGACTCCGGCGACCACCGAGACCTTCATCGCTTGGTGAAGCTGGGGGGCCATCGGATCAAAGACGCGCTGAACGGCGGCACCGAGCACAGTACGAACGCCAACTCCGAGGCTAGCGTGGTCTGGAATGGTCTGCGACTCACGCGCCACGATCTGGCCTTTTTTAGCGTCGGCGATAAAGGCCGTGACCAGGTACTTCATACCGACCGGGGTAATGCTCATGGATGCCGCGTAAGGCAGGTTCACTCGCCGCGCCACCGAAGTCAGGCAGCCTGCGGTAAAGCAAGTGTCCAAGTTGGTCCTAATCATGTCGGGAAGGCGATCGATGAGCACCTTGCCGGTCATCAACTGTTTGAAATGGCGCGAGCGGTCGGCTGCCGTTGCTGCCTCCCCATCCAGGCTCATGGCATCTACCTTTTTGACAGCCTCACCAACCGGTTGAATGGGCACCAAGGCCAGACCTTCAACCTGGTTCACCGGCAATTCTTTTAGCCCGCAAAGCTCAGCGACCATCTGATCGATATGAGGCAACAGGTCTTCGACAACGCCTTTCAACCGACGGCTCGCTGTTGCCGTCGCTTTGAGGGTACTAATGTCGACCATTTTTAGATCGAAAGTAACGGCTTCGCCGACCCTACCGATCTGACCACTGAGCAAAAGCTGGGCACCGAGTGAGGCACCGATCATCTCCAAACAAGCCTCGTCATCGCAGCCCTCTTCGAGTTGGCGCTCCAGTTCTTTGTTAGCCTCTTCGGCGTCTTCAAGGGACACCAGTGTATGCACTTTGGCGCGCACGATAGCCGAGCGTATCTGACCTGCCATCACCTGGACAACATCGGCAGTCACGCCCGCCGCCTTGAGCCCTGAAACCACGACCCGTTTGCCTTGGCTTTCAGCAGCCGCTGGCGTCGAAACGGGTGGAGAGTTCGCTGCGAGCGAAACGACTGCGAACAAGTAAAGACAGGATAGCATGGCCGACCTCCAACCAAGGAGGGAGTGCCATAACCCAGGAAAGCAGCAAGTTGAAGCCCTAGCGACGTGGTTGTTGACCAACGACGAAAGAGCGAATGGCCTTGGCCAGGCCGCGCGCTAGGCGGTCCTGATGTTCAGTGCTTTTTAGCTTTTTTAATTCTTCAGGATTGCTCAGAAAACCCAGCTCAACTAAAATAGCGGCAGCTCCCGACCGTACCAAAACCGCAAAGGGTGCCTGCCGCACCGAGCGGTCGTTTCCACCCACGGCGTCCACCATGCTCGTCTGAACCAAGCGCGCCAGCCGCGCGGACTCGCCGATCATCCTTCCCGCATCCGCATCTTTTAAAATCTGCTCGAGAACCCCAGTGGGCGCCTCTTCAGTTTCGATGAGATCAGCGTTCTCTCGCTTGGCCAAAAGCCGCGCTCGGCGATCGCTATGCGAACTGCTCAGATAATAGGTTTCCACACCCTTCGCCGCGCTGCGCCGCGACGAGTTCGCATGAATGGAGATAAAAACCGCTGGTTTTAGCCGGTTGGCGATCTCAGCGCGCTGCTTGAGACTTAAGGTCCTATCATCTCGTCGGGTGAGCAACACGCGCAGATTCGGCTCGCTCTTCAACAGCCGCGCGAGCCTAAGCGCCACTTGCAAACAAATGCTTTTTTCTGGCGTGCCGTCAGGCGCCACTGCGCCCGGTTGGCGCCCACCGTGCCCGGGGTCGAGCACGATCAATTGGAGAGCCATTAGAGCGATGGCACTTGACAAGGCGACTCTCCAAGGGTGGGAAGCGCGCACGGAACCGATAGGGGTCAAGTGCGATGGGTTGTCTCATTTGCGGCGAAGCTGACCTCGGCGGCGGAAAGGTTGTCTGCGCCTCCTGCGTCGAACGCTACGGCCGGCAGGCCCAGGAGCGCAAGCGCGACCGTGCGCCGCGCAACGAACACGACACGCGTGTCGCCACCGTCATCACGTGCACCGAATGCGGTGTTGATGATCGTTTGCCCTTTGTTCCGAGGCGAAAAGAAAAGGTGCTGTGCCGGAATTGCGCGGCCACCCTACTCGATATTCACCTTCCGGGTGCCGACGTCCAAGAGCCTCTTGCTAAGCCGCCGGAAGATATCTTCGAAAAGCTTGGTATCGAGCGGAACCACAAAGAGCGCGTCGGTGGGCTCAAAATTAGCCGCGACAAAAAGGCGGGTTCAGTGGTGTTCAAGCGTAAACGCAGCCAACGCTAGACGCTTAGCAGCCGCTGTCGGCTCACCTTCGCCGGTTCAAATTGTGGGTCGATGCGCAGGGCATGATCCAGGCAATTCAAACAATCTTGGTGGCGATCGAGTTCGTTTAACACCGCGGCGCGATTATACCAGGCCGCCAAATGGTCGGGATCGTGCTCTACCGCCGCGTCGAGCAAACCCAGCGCCTCGTCGTGACGCCCGGCGAGTTGGTAGGCCAGACCCAAAGAAGCTAAACCATCAACTAACAAAGGCTCGAGCGACACGGCCTTCTCGAGCTCCGTGGTTGCGGCTTTTAGATAATAGGCGTCCAGCGCCTGACCGGGCCCTTTGGCCATCGCCTGAGCGAGCAAAGCCGCGCCTAGATTGGCGCGGTATTCACCGATTTCAGGTTGTAAGCTGCAACTCTTTTCCATGGCAGCCAGCGCCTCTTCAGGGCGCCCCAGACGGCGAAGCAAGGAGCCGCGCACATAATGCCAAAGATCGCTCTGCTCGTTGCGCTCAGATTCGAGCAGGGCGAGCGCAGGTCCCGGCGCGAGCTGGGCCACTCGATCGAGAAGCTCGGTGGACATCAGAAGGTCCAAGCGAATTGGGCGAAGGCAAACTGACGTAAGTTGGTGAAGAAACTCTCATCCTCTAACACCTCTTTGGTTACCGCATCCGCTTGTTTAATGCCTTCAGCAAAGCGTGTGTCGAGCTGTTTGGCAACGTCCGCTTGGTCAATGCCTAAAACCACTTCGGAGTCTCGCCCCGAAGAACGCCCGTTTAAATTATGCGAGCCAACTAACGAATACTTGCCGTCGAAGGAGGCGGTTTTGCTGTGCAGGGTAGAACCTCGGCGCTCAAAGATTTTAACCCCGGCATCGACCAAATCATCCATAAAATAGCGCGCAGCATCCGACACAAAACCGGTATCGTTCGAAGCCTTGGAATTGGTCAGCACCTGAACATCCACACCGCGCTGGGCCGCTGCCATAAGCGCCTCTCGAAGCGGCTCCGGAGGTAAAAAGTAGGCGTTCTCAATACGGATCCTCGTTTGGGCCGAGTTAATTGCGTTAAGGTAAAGATTATCGGTGTTGTGATCGCCATCCTCTTCCGGACGGTGCTGCACCACACGAACCTTAGCGCCATTTTCCAGAATGACCGGCTTTGGGTAAAGCGCCGATTTTTTTGCCCGCGAGACGTCAGCACCCAACTCGCGCCAGTTGCTCATAAAAGCGCGCTGGGTGTCATGCACGGCCGGACCCTGGAGTTTTAAGTCCACATCACGCCAGGCTTGTTCACCTGTTTCGCCACGTGTAAAAACGCGGCGACCGGAGCCTCCAAACGCATATTCATCCGCGATATTCATACCCCCTTCAATGGAGGTAGCGCCGTCGACAATGAGATGTTTTTCATGCCAGCGGTCGTTAAGGTCCCAAACTTCGTACAAGGCACCGTAACCGCGTACGTCTACACCTGCTTCGCGCATCATGTTAAACATGGACTCGTCGGCGCGGTTGGAGCCTAGCTCGTCGTAAATAACGCGAACGTCAACGCCGCTTGCCGCCTTTTCAGCCAACCGGCCCGCTAAATCTCGCCCGGTTTCATCGTCGTTAAAAATAAAGGTGTGCAGGTGGATCGATT
>JAPKCE010000285.1 GCA_028823075.1 Myxococcota bacterium | reverse complement strand
GGCGGCCCACAATGTGGATTTGAGCTTTTACAACATCCATTGGTACACCGAGATCACCACCGGCTCAGACTCATCAAGTTGCTTTGAAGAGAGCAACGGGCAAGGTGACACTCAGCCGACGCCTGCTCGTAAGAACAATCTGAATAACCAGACTCTAGCGCGTGGTAACACCTGGGCCTACGGCTACCTTGAAGGCGAAGATTACTGCGGTGACACCGGCGACTTTACGGTTGATTTCGACAACCGCGGCATGGACGCCAACCAAACTGACGGCACGGACTGGGGCGAAGACGACAGCTCGAAGAAATGCGGCTCGAGCTACGGTGGCAGCAATGCCTCGTGGCAGATCTGGGTTCGTGAGCGCGCTGTGAACGAGGGCGGTGGTGGCGGCGGTAATAACTCCTGTGGCGGCTGGAGTTGGAACGGTGGCTGTTGGTATACGGCGGCTCGAGTCGGCATGACCTGCAACCAAGTCTGCTCAACACGAGGCGGCTTCAACGCTGGGACGACTCGTCACACCGGCAATCAGGTCGGGCGCCATTTCTGGGCACAAAAAAGAAGCGGCGGTAACTGGGTCGGCATCGAATGTTCGAGCACCGACAACAACACCAACTGGGGTGCCAATGGCAGTGCGCCGGACGGTAACTGGCGGCATGGTGCCTGTTATGTGAACTGTTCGTGTAACCGCTAAGGCGGCTTGCGATCGACCACGGGATGGGGCGCCAATTGGCGCCCTTTCTCTTTTTTGGGCTTCGCTCTCGACTTTCGAGGCAGCGCCTACAAAGTCCCCACCCGCAACGCAGCCGCGTTGGCTTCGGCAGCGCGACCCAGGCCGCTCCATTGCTCGGAGGCCAGAGTAAAGCTGAGGTCTGCTCGGCGTTGCTCTCCAGCGACTTCGGCGAGATCTCCTGCAAGCTCGAACGCCCTGGCTACATCGGCTTCGGCGAAACCTTGAGCTTTGAGTTGGTTTCTCGCCTCTGCAATGGCTTCGTCGAATTGGGTCCAGTCTTGGCGATGTGCGAAACCCGGGAGAGCGAAGACAAGACTCACCGCCAGCCAAGTTGGCTGAGCGCTGTCACGAAAGACTTGCAAACAGCCCATCACCTCTCGATGAGCGTCTTCAAATTGTTCGTCGAACATGAGCACAAGCGCCAGGTTCAAGCTTACAATATGGGCCTGCCAAGCGCCGACGCTATCGTAGACTTTTTTGGCTCGACGATACCAATCCATGGCTCGATCTAGGCGCCCTTGGCTGCGCGCTGCGTCAGCCAATGCATTCGCAACCCCCGCCATGCCACGCTGCCCGCCGCAGCGCTCCCAATGCCTGAGCGAACGAATCAACAAGGGCAGAGCTTGCTTCAGTTTACCCTGCTCCTGATACACTGAGCCGAGATGAAACAGGCTCTCGCCTTGCAAAATATCGTCATCGGCAAACGAGGATTCAATGCGTCGCCGCGCCGCCTCGTAGAACGTAACCGCTTGCTGAAGCTCACTTCTCGACGCCGCTACTATCCCGAGTAAGAGCTCACAATGGATGGTCTGTTGGAGATTCCCAGCCTCGAGCGATATGGCCTGGGCGCGCACGGCAAAACTCGAGGCTTTCTCCAGTTCGGCGCCCTCATAAGCACATTGCGCCTGGGTGCGAAGCGCCAAGATTAAGGCGTCGTCGTCTCCGGCTGCTGTTGCGCTTTTCTCCAAAGAAACTGCCGCTTTAGTCGCTATTGTCCAAGCACCCCGAATGCGTAAAAGGTCGACGCGTCGGCGGTCAATTTGGACCGAGCGTTCGGCTCGTTCTTCGGGGGTCATCTGCTGAGTCGCTTGTTCGGCCATCTCCAGGGCGCGCTCGGCCTCAAGGTCATCCCCGGCGCTTCGCGCTTCCGACTCAGCTTCGAGCAAAAGCTCGAAACCACGCAAAAGCTCGCCGGCACCCAAGCGATGCTCACCGCAGCGTAGTCGGCATCCCTTTTCGGCGCTTTGATGAGCTTCAAGATAGTCTGCTATCGCACCGTGCAGCTCGAGTAGGCGCCCTTCGTTTTCACTTTCAATTAACAAGGCGTCACGCAGGGTACCATGCTGAAAACGCCAACCGCTTTGAGTGGGCCACAAAAGCCCTTCGCTGACCGCTAAATCGATGACTGTCTGAGGTGCTTCAAAACCGAGTTGATTGCAGACTCCTTGCCAGTCCTTAAGGTCAACGCTGCGCCCTAGCAGAGCCCCAACCTCGAGCGACCAACGACCCCATTCGGCCACAGCCGGGTCCAAAACGAGCATCACCCGTTCCAGGCGCTCGGTCCAAAGGCGAGCCAAATCCTTGGGCAACACAATATCATTCCCGGCTCGATGAGAGATGCCATTAGCGCTGGCCAGGAGCTCCCCCGAAGAGACCCAAGCTTCGATGAGCGAATGCGCCATCATCGGCGACCCGGCACACCAAGAAAGTGCGCAAGAAGCGAGATCAGGAACCAGGGCCAGCCGATCGCGCAGCAGATGGAGCATATCTTCGTTGCGCAGAGCCTCGAGTTCGATCATCTGCACGCGGCGCTGCTTGAGCAACTCAGACAACTGACGGCCTTCTAGGGTTTTGCTCTTCTCGCGGGTGGCGATAACAAAAAATAGCCGCAAGCCCCGCGGGCGGTCACCACCGAAAAGGTGGCGAAAGACGGCCAAAGTATCGAGCGCCCATTGAGCGTCATCGAGCAAAATGATGAGAGCATTACGGCGCGACAAACGCTGTAACAGCCGGGCAACGACAACGAAACGATCTTCGCTGCGCTTGAAACGAATACTCGGCCAACCCTGCCACTGAAAGGGCGCCGAGGCCAAACTCGCCAGCGCATCCTGTTCGTAATGATTGCTGACGCCGTTACGGCGCAGGGCGTGTTTGAAATCCTTCAAGGAAGGTTCGGTACCGCCGACTTCGAGTGCCCGCATGATCAGCCTGGCGATGGCCGCTCCGGGAGCTTCCGAGGGGTTGCAGCGAATGAGCACCACTTTGGCCGCGCCGGTTTCGACAGCCCGGTGTTTGAGCCAATTGAGCAGGCGCGACTTGCCGATTCCGGGTCCACCGCGCAGGACGGCGCCACAAACGTGATTGCCCTGAACCGCTTCATGAAAAGAAGCCCAAAGACGATCGCGCTCCGGGCCTCGGGCGACCATGGGCAAGGGACGCAAACCGAGCAGGTTAATGCCCAGGGCGATCTCCTTGCGACTCCTCTTTGTCGACCAACTGCGCTGCCACGTGCTGGGTAGTTGCGCCTTAATCGGTTCCCACCGACGAGCGCCGCGCAGTCGATCGACCTCGAGCAATGAGGCTCGCGCGTCGGCCGTGCTGGCGAAACGCGCCTCCGGATGGGGTGCGCGCATCATCGCTAACCAGTTGCGAAACCCTTTTGGCGGATCAAATAGGCCGGGGAGAGTCGAAGGGTCGCCGGCGCGTTGCCTCTCGAGGAGCTCCGGGAAGCTGCGCGCATCACCATGAGGGATTTCGCCGGAAACCAAAGTCCAGGCCAGCCCACCCAGCAGATACAGATCCTCTTGGGCACTAGCCGCCCGTTGCCAATCTGCGTTACGCTCGGGGGCCTGATAACAAGCACCGATCAGGTCGGGTAGAAGCAGGGCATCGATCTGGTCGGCGGGAAGTAAATGCGACAGAACCACCGACTTTCCTCGGCTCATCGCTAGTACCGAAGCCGGGATCAAGCGCAGCGCATAAGCATCGTGGGCGTGGGCGTAAGCGAGACCATCGATGATACGAACCAACAGATCAAAAAGCTCTTTCCAACCCTGAACTTGAAGGTTCCCGAGGTGGGTATCAAAAACCGCGGGAATAGCCATCCAG
>JAPKCE010000284.1 GCA_028823075.1 Myxococcota bacterium | reverse complement strand
GCGCAAGCGCTGATCATAGCAAAACAACAGACGAGATAGATTGTCTTCATGGGTAAACCTTCCGGGTTTGATTCCGTCTAAAAATGCGAAGAGCCCCGCCGAAGCGAGGCTCTCCGGGACGCAAGCTCCCTACACGAATAGGGTGCCTGTGTCCTAGGGCATCTAGCCGATGCTTAGCCCGAGGTGCACAGTCCGTAAGGACCCATGATGGTGCCTCGAGACAGTGATTCGAGCGAAGAACAGGTCATACCATCCGAGCAGGTCACGCTACCATCATTACGACACATCGCAGTGCAAGTGTCGGGCGTGTTGGTGCGCAGCGACAAGCAGACCGAACCAGAGGCGCATTGCGAGGTGTTGTCACATTCTTCGCCAAATGCCTTACGGGGCAGTTCAGCGTCGTAGCCCACACAGTATGCCGTCTCTTCTTCCCAACCGAAGAAACCACATTTGGTGTTCGCGGTGCAGCCATCTCGCTGCGCAGGGTCGCAGATGTCATCGTTGCCGATGCAAGCATAACCACCGGTGTTGGAGCAGGTGGTGCCTTCGGGGCAAGCCACCGAACCGTGCTTACCTTCGGGGCTACAGCCCTGATGGCAACTGCCGGTGCTGGGGTCGGATTCGTTGGCGACGGCGCAAAGCGCACCACCACCACACCATTTGTCTTTTTCGCCGCGCTCAGCGTCAAAGCCACAGTTTCCGCCGAGCCCAACATGGCCGCCAGCCAGGCAAAGGCCTACCCACTGGTCTTGGCCTGCACTAACTTCCATGCAGTGACCGTCGCCGGCCATCATCTCGCAGGTACCCGTGATCGATTCGCAGGTCCCGGTCTCGGTGCCTTCAGCCAAGGGGCAATGGCCGTTGGTGCAAGCAGCACCACCTTCGCAAGGAGCATTGTCATCGCAAGCGGCACCGGCGGGAGCGGGGTCCAGGGTACCGGTGCAGCGATCACCCGCGTTGGTGCATTGATCATCGGTCAAGCAGGTGTCGACGCAGAAGTCGCTGAGGCAACCGAAACCTGCGGGGCAAGCCTCGACGGGGCAGGTGCCATTGTCTTGGCAAAGGTTGGGATCGAAGCATTGACCGTTGTCGCAGAGCGCAGCGCTGCGGCATTGGTCTGCAACGCAGGTCTCACCATTGTCGCTACCCGCGCAATGACTGTTCTGTGTGCAGGGCTGACCGGTCAGGCAAGTCGCTGCGTCGTCACAAGCCGCGCCCGTGGCGCATAAAGCTTCACCGTCACAAACAGCGCCAACACCACAAGCCTGGTTCTCAGGGCTGGGGTCTTCGTTGGCGGCGCAATAGTACCAGGCACGAGTTGCTTCGGTACCGCAAATGCTGGTGTCGTCATCGCAGATGACTTCGCAGGTGCCAAAGTCGCTGTTGCAACGAGCGCTACCGCCCAAGTTGCCACAGTCGGAATCCTGCACGCAGTTGGTGGGAGCCGGAGCAGCCGGAACGTCGGCGCTACAAGCACCACCGAGGCGACCGTTGTTGGTATCGGCAAAGTTCGAACTCAACTCGGTCGAGTTGCCGCAAAGGTTGTACCAGCAATGCTGGAGGCCGCCGTTGCATTCAAGGCTGCGATCACAGACTTCGTTGGTCACGCAGGGCATAAGGCACATGCTGCGCCCGTTGAGCGGGGTGCAGTTGAAATCGGCACCACAGTCCTGGGCGATAGCGCAGCCGAAGAACTGGTCGCCTTTGCAGGCGCCCTCTTCGCAAAGACCACGCACGTTGCTGTCCGAGGCACCAAAGAAGCAGTCGCCGTTTTCTTGGCAGCTCTGATCGCTAATGCCTTCGCAGAAACCTTGTTGGGTTTGAGCATCGGTGACGCAGATTTCGCCGCCGTTCGTGCACTGCTCGTGCGCCTGGCAAGGCGTACGGGAGTCTTGCACACAAGCTTCGTCACGACAGACCTGCCCTTGAGGGCAATCGGTGTCGTCACCGCAAGTCGTCTGGCGCGGCTCGCAGGTGCCGTTAACACAGCGCTCGTCAAGCTCGCAGTCGCGGCTGCGCTGACACCCTGGCGTGGCGCCGGTGTCTTGAACGGCGCCAGCATCGGGGGTGTCACCAGCCGGATCGACCGCACAGGCAGTGGTCAGAAAAGAGATAACCGCAATAGCGGCTAAGCGAGTAAGCTGACATCGAAGCATTATATGCTCTCCAAAGATCAAGGCACACAGTTATTGGTGCAGAAAAGGCGTTCGCACTTCACGCCTACACAAGTCGGCGTCAAGGCAATTCAGAGAAGGGTTTAGCCGAAGGCGCTCAGGCCGCAAGTCGACAGCGCTCAGAAAGCCGCTTTTAAGGCCTAACGCCATGCCAGACTCCAGCCAAGGGCCGGGGCACAATCATTCGGAAAGTCCCGTCTAAAGACCCAGCGGGTTCGGGCCAGCGCCCGAGCTCATCTCCCAAGAGATCGTTGTTGTCATCATAGATGCGAGCGACCTGCTCGAAATCCATGGCCGTCCAGTCGACTCCCATCTGTGCGAGTTGAGCGTCGATCAACTGTCCAGCCTGACGAGCAGCTTGCTGACATATCTGATCGACGCCAGGAACTGTACAAAAGCGTCCGCCGGAAAGATCACAAGCGGCGCGGTCCGCGGCGCGCTGAATGGCTTGACAATCGATTGCTGCGACGAGCGCGTCGGGTATGTTGTTGAAGCGCCCGTTGGTTGAGATGCTCACCACTAAATTCACCACATAACGCACCAAACCTTGCAGATCCATATGTACCTCACGGTCGAACTTCACGTTCCATTCTTGATTGCGGTCCAAGTAGAGTCGCCCAACAAAAGGCGGTACGTCTGTGCTAATACGGCCAAAGTCTCCCAACTCCTGATCGAGTAAGATGTCGACCTCGGCGCAAGCTGGCCAGTTAGGGTCTTGGCGCCCCAAACGACAGCGGTCGATGAGATGGATGACCGCATGGTCCCAAACTTCAGTGCCGCGAACATGCAAAGGGTTGTTGCGGTGACGCGCTTCAAGGGTGCCCACCACCTGCATCTGCTCGAAGATATGAACCAAGCTGTTAAGGCCGCTCACCAGAGTCGGGACCCAAGGCGGCACATGGGCCGAGATCAGATCTGCGATGGCATCCTCAATTATATTGCCGATGAGCGGAATGGGAATGTTGAGATTGCCCTGAAAAGCCTGGTCGAGAAAGTCGAGTGGGCCGCCGAGACCGCCGAGAAACCCGAGCACTTCACTAAGGTCAAACTGGTAACGCGTGGCCCAAAACCCTTCGATTAGCACAAGGTCTTGGGGCGCCGCGGGCTCCTGACAGATATCATCGACGCATTCATGCCCATCCGGGCAGTCGTCGTTATCCGAACAAGGCTCGATGCAGACGTTGCCGATGCACACCAAGGCGCCTTCACAGCCAGCCTGGATGCAGCCCACAGCTCCGCCGGGGATGCATTCGCCGGTGAGGTCGCAGACGTAGCCCTGCGGACATTGCGAGGAGAGCGGGTCGCCTGGGTCGCAGCCCACCTGGTCATCCGGGACACAGGCATAGATCGCTTGGTCGCCCTCGCCTTGGCGCTCACAGATAAAGCCTTCGCCGCAATCGCTGTCCAAGCGGCAGCCAGCATCACCGCCGGGCATGTTGGTGATGTGGTACAAGAAATTGACGGTTCCAACGCCTTCGAGTTCGGCAGACAAGCGCAAGTTGCCCTCTTGCGCGCCGGTCAGAATCTCGACTCTGGCCACGCCGCCGGCCCCCGTGACCGCAGTTGCGCTGTCGCGTCCGGCGACGTCCACTCCTTGGCCGCCGGGCAGTTCGTTGCCATCGCTTCGAATCCGGAAATTAATGGTCTGGCCTTCAACCGGCCCG
>JAPKCE010000283.1 GCA_028823075.1 Myxococcota bacterium | reverse complement strand
CCATTAAAGCCAACCCAAAAGATGTTGCAGCTCGCATCCGGCTAATCCGCGCCCAAATCGGCAGACGACGTTTCGTACCGGCCTTTGAACAGGCTGGCGAAGTGCTTAGAATCGATCCGAATAACGCTCAGGCTAAGACCTTCTCGGCCATCGTGCGCATTGAGATGGGCATGTCCTCCAAGGCGACGGGTCTTCTCAGTGAAGCCCTCAAAACCGACCCGACTTTGGTCGAAGCTTGGATCTATCGCGGCGTCGCCAATTTACAAAATGGCGACGCCCAAGCCGCCTTAGACGACTGGAACGAGGCCATCGTCTTGCGGCCCGATTCTCAGACCGTTTTGGCGCCGCTCATGGAGCGCGCCAAAGGTGTTTTGTCGGGCGACATCAAGATTCCTGCGCGCCCAACGACGGGGCCTAGCGGCGCCAACCCCCACGCTCCGAAAGCTAGCGCAGCTCAGCCGCCGGCACCCTCGGACTTCAACTCAAAGCCGGCTGCAGCCGTTGGGCCTGTGGCCAAAGTAACCATCAACTTAGCACCGGGCGCCGAAGCGAAAAAGGGTGCTGTTCTTTTTGTTATCGCACGAGCGGCGGGCAGCAAGGGCGGACCGCCGGCAGCGGTCAAGAGGCTGAGCGTCGCTGATTTTCCGATCCAAGTGGAGCTTAGTGCTGCGGATGCCATGATGGGCGGCGCGCTGCCCCAAAACCTCGACATTACCGCTCGCGTTGACGGCGACGGCAACCCGCTCACCAAGAACGATGGTGTGCGCGGAAGCGTTAGCGCAGTCATCCTAGGCGGCGCCGCGGTGAGCCTAACCTTGGCGCCCCAATAAGAAAATCGTCCGCTGACTAGTGGCGAATCACCAAGTTCCACAAGCCACTTGCTACAGCCTCGCCCTTTTCATCTTCGGTCTCGGTGCGGATTTTGAGCAGGTACATTTTACCTTTCTCACGCACGCTTTCGATGGTTCCGGTGGTGAATAACTGGGCACCTGCTTGAATAGGTTTGTGAAAGTCAAAGCTCTGCTCGCCGTGGACAAGCTTGGCTAAATTAACCTCTAAATCCTTGTCCATGACACAGGCGATCACCGGCTTGAAGGCTGGAATGACGATGAACATGGGCGGAGCAATAACGCCGCCGATCTCGGCTGCTGCTTCTTCGCTATGGTGCCAAGGGTGGTCGTTTTTCGTGGCGGTGGCGTATTCGCGCACCTTTTCAATCCCCACCGTGAACTTCATGGGACCGTAGCTGCGACCGACAAACTCTTCTGCTTTAGCCATGGGTTAGTCCTCCATCGTGACGAGGGCTTTTTTAAGAACTGCCTCGCCATCTTGGTTATTCACTTCGACAGAATAAATGGTCTGTCCCTCTTCGGCGCTACGCACCAAACCTTCGAAACTAAGCTCATCGCCCAAGCGCACCGGACCGGCGAAACGGCAACCCATAGATTTAATTTTGCGCGGGTCGCCGTGGGCGCGAGTCACCGAATCGACCATCCACGCTGCCGAGCATAGACCGTGGAGAATGGGCCCACCGAAACCTGCCTTTTCGCCCACGGCAGGGTCAATGTGCAAAGGGTTGAAATCGCCGGACGCACCGGCGTAAAAGATCGCTCGGTAACGATCAATTTTTTGTTTCTCGCTAAAGCTCATGAGGGGCTCCTTAAGGCTCAATTTGTGACGTTGAGATGCCTTGTCATCGATGCAAAGATCAAGCCCTCGCTCGCCGAGCCAATTTCCGTTAGCCCGAACAACACCAGGGAGAAGTGATGATGAGAAAACTCGAAGGATGTGTCGCCTTGATCAGCGGTGCGAGTCGCGGAATCGGACGTGCCACCGCTGTGGAACTGGCCAAGGCCGGTTGCGAAGTGGTGCTGCTCGGCCGCGATGAGCTTGCCCTCGAAAAGACAGCTGAAGCCTGTTCAGAATACTGCGAGAAAACACTTTTTTATGCGGTCGACCTGGCCGACCCCGAGGCCTTAGACGCGACGCTCAAGGACCTGCTCGAAAGCACCGGCAAGCTCAACATCGTGGTTAATAATGCGGGAATTTTAGGGCCGAACACACCGAGCGACCCGTTTGAACAAAGCGCCCTGACCATTCAAATCAACCTGTTGGCGATGATGCGGCTGACCCAGAGCTGCCTCGATACGATGCTCAGTTCAGAAGGCCCTAAAGCGGTGATCAACATCGCCTCGGTACTCGGCAAAGTCGGACTCGGCGGTAAGTCGGCCTATGTCGCCAGCAAACACGGCGTTATCGGCTATACGGCGTCGCTATTCGAAGAGTTGCGCAGCAGCGGTGTGAAGGTTTGCGCCATCTCGCCGGGTTTTGTGAACACCGAGATGGTCGCCGGGCAAGGGCTCAACGGCCAGCGCATGATTCAACCCAGCGATGTCGCTTCGGCGGTACGTTTTGTCGCCGAGTTTTCCGAAACGGGCTGTCCCACCGAGATCACCATTCAGCCGCAGATGAATCCTTATCACGCATGACGGCTTTGCTGCGCGCCATCGACTCTGCCATCGCCGCGGGGGCTGACTCAACAGCCATTGTTTGTGGCGATGAAACCTTGAGTTGGGCGCAGCTTGACCGGCGCGCCGATGATCATGCGAAGAGCCTGCGCGCTCGCGGGCTGCAACCCGGTGAGCGTATCGCTTGCGGGCTCGATGCCAGCCTTGAGTTGGTCATCGCTCTGCTCGGCCATCTTCGCGCAGGCTTCATTCATGTCCCGGTCAACAGCCGCTACCGAGCCGCCGAAATCGAGCATGTCATCGAGCTTGTGCGTCCCGCCTTCTGTCTGGGTCTGAGCGTCGAGCCTCGGCCGCTTGAGCTGCGCTCTCCGGCGCCCGATCCGGCGCTCATCTTAATGACTTCGGGAACAACGGCGCAGCCTAAGGGGGTGTTGCATGGGCACGCCTCCCTCGCTGCGGGTATCGGCGCGCTCACCGAGCTTTGGGAGTTCTCACCCGAGGACCTGCAGGTCTTGGCGCTGCCTTTGTTTCATGTTCACGGGCTCTGCATTGGGCTGATTGGCGCTTTAATGCGCGGGGTCCCGACCGTCTTGCTGAAGGGGTTTCAACCTGAGGTGGTCTGTCAGGCGATGCGCCACGGCGGCAGCGTGTTCATGGGCGTCCCTACGATGTACTCAGCGTTGTTGGATTTTTTCGAGCGCCAACCCGGCGCAGCTGACGGGTTTCGTAAAGCGCGCCTTCGCACTTCGGGTTCAGCCGCCTTAAGCAGCGATAACTTCCGTCGCTTTAAGACCGCAACAGAGCAAACTATTTTGCAACGTTACGGTATGAGCGAGACTTTAATATCGCTGTCCAACCCGCTCCATGGCGAGCGCAAGGGGGGTGAAATTGGCAAGGGCGTAAACGGTTTTGAACTGCGTCTTGAAGGTGACGGCGACGAAGGCGAGTTGTGGCTGCGCGGCGCCGCTTTGATGCAGGGGTATTGGCAAGATGATGTGGCGACCGAAGCTGCTTATACCGACGGTTGGTTTCGCACCGGCGACCGTTTGCGACGAGGCGACGACGGAAGCCACGAACACCTCGGGCGGATGAATGTCGATTGGATTAAAACCGGCGGTTGGCGAGTCGGCGCTGTGGAGCTTGAGCGTTGTTTGATGAACCAAGGGGAATTGGTCGAAGTCGCGGTGTTTGGGCTAGCCGATGAGCATTGGGGTGAACTGGTTTGTGCAGCGATCGTCAACAAAGCCGGCCACCAACCGAGCGACGCTCAACTCGACGCTTGGATGAGCGAGCGATTAGCTAATTATAAACAGGTCAGGCGCTGGTTTCGCCTAACGGCCCTACCGCGTAACGCCTTGGGTAAAGTGCAGAAAAAACGCCT
>JAPKCE010000282.1 GCA_028823075.1 Myxococcota bacterium | reverse complement strand
TAAACGCCGGTCAGGAGAACTCTTGCGCTGCCTAATCCCCCTCGAATCCGGGCGCTTGAGCTTGCTCACCGGCGATACAAACAGCGGCAAGACCGAACAGGCATTGGATGCGGCAAGGGGAACCTGTGACCAAGGGCGGGGCGTGCTGTTCATCGACGCCGATGCGACGCTTGAAGCCTCTCGTTTACGCCGACACCTCCCCGCAAGGGCGAACTTTTGGTCGATGAGGCCTCAAGACCCAGAGCAGGCCTTTGCGGCAGCCCTGGCCTTTTGTCAGCGCGCCCCAGGCTCGCTCTTGATCATCGATTCCCTCGACGGCCTGCTCCCGGAAGCCGCTGAAAGGCAGCGGACCTTACGCCATTCGCTGCCACGGCTCATCGGCAGCGCCTATGCCAACCGCTGTGAATTACTATTCTCTGCGCTACCGCAGCGCGGGTCACTTTCCCTGCTCTGCCGAGCCTACAGCAGCCACCACCTCAACCTCAATCAACAACGCGATCAAGGAGACGCCCATGATGCCCTTAGACGATGATATTTTTGATACCGACTTTCGTGAGCCGGCTTTTTTGGAACACGGTCACGAACGCGGCGCTGGCGCCTCTCTTTTTCCCGATCGAGTACGCCTTGATGTATCGTTGCCTTTAGAGCTCGAGGCCTGGCTCAACACCAAGGCTTTTGAGCGCGGCCTAGCACGGGCTCAGTTCATCCGCCGGGTGCTGCGCCGAGAACAACGAAAAGACCGGCGCTTTTCAGACATGCCAAAAGATTAAATGCTCGTCACAAACGAAGCTTTGGTTGAGCACTTTCGAAGAAAATATATATTTTGTTTTGAACATCGCCAAGCACGCTCAATGCAATTAATCTTGTTGTTTCACTGATACAACAGGGTTTAGAGCGCTGTTTTTATGGGTATATTTTTCGTCTGTGATACAAGTCACAGACGGGGCGTGCCGATGAAGATGCAGCCTAGTGATGCCTAAAATAGGGGTGGCCGCGGCCGCTATTGTCATAAATTTCAAAACTCATTTAACGCGTGAAACGCAGTTAAAATAAGAACTTTCAGGCCATCTCTCTAGACCCGAAATCATGAACGCCAAAGGCAGTCGTTGACCCTCCACTTTGGCTATGGATAACCCTGGTTTTAGACGGCGAACTTCATGTGCGTTGTCGATTCACAGCAAGGCACCTTGAGAAGGTCCCAGCGGCGTCTGGGGGCACGGTTCTTGCGCCTTGAAAACGGTATAGGCTTTGCCTCTTTGGTGGACCTATAAAGGGAGATGATAAAACGATGGCTCTAGATATCCAAGGTTCTCAGGTTCTTAGCAGCACCAATGCCATGCCGAATCATGCCACCAACCATACGACCGGCGTGCCGGTGACGATGCGCGTCAAGAAACGCGATGGCCGCCTCGAACTCGTCGACGTCAACCGCATCGTCAACCGCGTCGCCTCCTGCGCCAGTGGCCTGAGCCATGTCGACCCGATGTTCGTTGCGACGCGCACCATCGGTGGTTTGTACGACGGTGCCAGCACCAAAGAACTCGACGCCTTGGCCATTCAAACTGCGGCGCTGCAGATTTCTGAAGAACCTGAATATTCGCAACTCGCAGCGCGCTTGCTCGCTGAGTTCATCGATGAAGAGGTCAGCCAACAAGGCGTCACGACTTTTTCGCAAGGCATCTTCCGAGGTCAAGAGCTTGGCATCATCAACGGTTCTCTAGCCTCATTTGTAGCGGCCAACCGCGAAGAGCTCGATGCGGCGATTAAGCCTGAGCGCAATATGCTCTTTCAATACTTCGGTCTGCGCACGGTCTACGATCGCTATCTGCTCAAGCACCCCACCAGCCGGCTCGTTATCGAGACCCCGCAGACCTCGCTCATGCGCGTCGCTTGTGGTTTGGCGGAAGACATTGAAGAGGCGATTAGCCTCTACAATACCTTTTCCAAGTTCGATTATCTGCCCTCGTCACCGACCCTGTTCAACTCCGGTACCATGAATCCCCAGCTGTCGAGTTGCTTCCTGGTCGATTCGCCCACCGACGATCTAGACTCCATCTACGAACGCTACCAAGAAGTTGCGCGCCTCTCCAAACACGGCGGCGGCATCGGGATCGCTTTTCATCGCGTGCGCTCGGCCGGCTCGCTAATTCGCGGTACTAACGGCCTGAGCAACGGCATCGTGCCCTGGCTCAAAACCCTCGACTCCTCGGTTTCTGCAGTCAATCAAGGCGGCCGCCGCAAAGGCGCATGCTGTGTCTACCTCGAGCCCTGGCACGGTGACATCGAGGCCTTCCTCGACCTGCGCGAGAACACCGGCGACGAAGCACGCCGTACCTACAACCTAAACCTGGCAAACTGGGTTTGCGACCTGTTCATGGAGCGCGTGCAAAGCGGTTCGGACTGGAGCCTCTTCGATCCCAAAGATGTTCCAAAATTCTGTGACACTTATGGCGATGAATTTCGCCGCTTGTACACCCAAGCCGAAGCCGATGGCCTAGCCCTAAAGACGATCCCGGCGCGTAAACTCTATGCGCGTATGATGAAGAGCCTCGCACAAACCGGTAACGGCTGGATGACCTTTAAGGATTCCTCCAATCTGAAATGCAACCAGACGGGTGAGCAAGGGCGTACCGTCCACCTGTCCAACCTGTGCACTGAGATTCTCGAAGTCACCGACAACGACACCACCGCCGTTTGCAACTTAGGCTCCATCAACCTGAGTCATCATGTCGGTGAAAGCGGTTTCGACTTTGAAAAGCTGAAAACCACGGTCAACATCGCTGTTCGCCAGCTCGATCGCGTGATCGACCGCACCTGGTACCCCATCAACAAGGCCGGCAAAGGCAATATGAAATGGCGCCCGGTCGGCTTGGGCATGATGGGCTTACAAGACGTCTATTTCAAACTCGGCCTGCCCTTTGACAGTGAAGCCGCTAAGCTTTTACAGGCGCGCATCTCCGAAGAGATTTACTATCACGCTCTTTGCACCAGCGCCGATCTGGCCGAAGAGCTAGGCGCTCACGAAACTTTTGCTGAAACCCGTGCCGCCAAGGGCCAGCTTCAGTTCGACCTCTGGGGCGTTACCCCAAGCAAGCCCGAGCGCTTCGACCTGCTCAAAAAACGCATCGCCGAAGTCGGCCTGCGCAACAGCCTGCTCATCGCCATCGCACCTACCGCGACCATCGCCTCCATCGTCGGTTGCTACGAATGTATCGAACCGCAGATCAGTAACTTGTTCAAACGCGAGACCTTGTCCGGCGAATTTCTGCAGATCAATAATTACCTGGTCAACGAACTCAAAACCCGCGGCCTGTGGACCGCTGACGTTCGCAACAAGATCAAACTCGCTGAAGGCTCGATTCAGGGTATTGTCGAGATTCCCGCCGATCTGCGCATACGCTTTCGAACCGCCTGGGAGCTTAAGCAAAAACCCCTGGTCGAAATGGCAGCCTTACGCGGTCCCTATATCGACCAGAGTCAGAGCTTGAACCTGTTCATGGAGAGCCCTTCAATCGACAAACTCAGCTCCATGTACTTCTACGCCTGGAAGAGCGGCCTAAAAACCACTTACTACCTACGCTCCAGGCCGGCGACGCGCATTGTGCAAACCACCACCGGTTTGCCGACCGCCAGCACTGAAGATGCGGACAAACAAGCCGCACTGCTCTGCAGCTTAGAAAACCCAGACGCCTGCGAATACTGCGAATAGAACCGAACGAAACCCTCAAGCGAACGAAAGCGATACTCAAGTGATTCTCGACCCAGGACTCAACCTCACCCTTCGTCCCATGGCCTATCCGCAGCTCTACGAGATGTATCGCGACGCCATAAAAAATACCTGGACCGTTGAGGAGGTTGAT
>JAPKCE010000281.1 GCA_028823075.1 Myxococcota bacterium | reverse complement strand
GGCGAAAGGATTTGCCGAGGAGACCTGCAAGGAAGCAGGAGCGAAGCGTCGAACTCGAACTTGAGTTGCCGCTTCCGCCGCCCGAGGAAATCCCCGGCTTGAGCGAGAAAAAAGATGAAACCTCGCAGCGTGGCGAGATGATCATCGATATGTTCGGTTCCGACGATCATTTTTGCCTTTAGAGTTCCACGAACTCGAAGTCCGTTCTCAAAATTGCCCTTTGGCTGCAAAGCGCGGCATAGTCTGGCATTGGAGAGACATCCTTGGCCGATTCGCCCGCTGCAATTTGTAACGCCTGCCAGTTTTCTGGGAACCCGTTAGGCGCTCGTTTCTGCGCTAATTGCGGACAGAGTTTAGAAGGCTCGAGTGCCGGCGTTAGCGCCGCGGTCGGCGATGACATCCGTCTAGTCACCATGATTTTTGCTGACCTCCGCGGCTTTACTCGTTTGAGTGAGCGCCTTGAGCCCGAGGCGATCCGTGAGATTCTCAACGGGTGCTTTGAGGGCTTAGCAGGTTGCGTCCGACGTTTCGGTGGTACGGTCGATAAGTACATTGGCGATTGTTTGATGGCCCTTTTCGGCGCGCCGACAAGCCATGGCAACGATCCGGAACGCGCGGTGCGCGCTGCCATTGCCATGCAGGTATTCATGGAAGAGTATTCGCAAGCTATTCTCGCAAGCTACGGCCACCATTTGGCGATTCGAGTTGGCATCTCGACCGGCAAGGTTTTTGCAGGTTGGGTAGGCGATGAACAACTGCGATCATATACGGTTATCGGTGACCCGGTGAACACTGCTGAACGCATCGAGAGCGCTGCCCCGAGCGGTGGTATTCTGCTGAGCGAAAGTACCTACCGCCATGTCCGAGGCATATTTGATGCGGAAGCCTTGGACCCCTTAGTACTCAAGGGAAAGAGCGAGCCGGTGCCGGTCTACCGGGTGCGCGGCGACGGGCAGCGTCGCTCTGTACGCATTGGTGTGCGCACGCTCTACGGTGTCGAGGTCAATATGATCGGCCGCCAAGAAGAGCTCGACGCACTGGTTCAGCAATGGGGTCTGGTGCGCAGCAACGGAAGCTTTGGCGCGGTCACGGCGATCGGTCCCGAGGGCATCGGTAAATCCCGTTTGATACACGAACTCCTCAAGCATTTTGCGTCGGAAGGCGAAGCGCAACAGTTCCTCATCGGTAACTGCACCCCACATGGGCAATCGCCTTTGGAAGCCTTCGCCCACATGGTTTTGGGTCTGGCGCGCATCCCCAGGCGAGCGAGCATGACCATGGCTCGAGCGCGCATGCGTCAGATATGTCGTGCTGCGGTGCCCGACATGAAGCGCGCTGATAAGATCGCTGATGACCTCTTGTTGATGACAGGATTTTTGCCCGCCCGTGACGGCGATTGGCGTGCCACCAGGCAGAACCTTTTTGCGGCTCTTCGCGACCTACTGCGGGGGATGGCTTCTGAGACTCCGCTTTTCATCGTTCTTGAAGATCTTCATTGGAGCAGCTCATTATCGCGGGACCTGATCGTCTATTTGGCGGCTGAACTCGCGGAGCTTCCGGTGTTGATGCTCTGTTTGGCACGCCCCAGTTTTTTGGAGGAGGAGGCGGATTGGCAAGAGCGTTTGCAGCAGCACCGCCTGCTCGAACTGCAGCCCTTGAGCGCCGGCGCCTGCGAGCAGTTGGTCGATCACCTGTTGCGCAGGCTACAAGGCGATAAAAGAGCCCTCATCGAAGAGGTAGCGCAGCGCAGCGACGGCAACCCATTTTATGTTGAGGAGATCATCCGCGACCTGGTGGATCGCGGCGTGGTGCGCATCGCCGAGCCGACTCACTGGATGCTCATTGGCGACGCCGATACTATCGAGGTTCCATCGACCGTCGAGGGTGTGCTTCAGGCACGTCTTGATCGTTTGAGTCCTGGTGCCCGCGAGGTCCTGCATCGTGCCGCTGTTGTGGGGCGTACCTTTTGGCGCGGCAGTCTTCTCGCCCTTGGCTGCGAAGACCGTCTGCTCGACGAAAGCATCGATGAGTTGCAACAGCGCGAGTTGGTTTTCCGCCGCGGCGAATCGCTGATTCATGGGGATACGGAGTATATATTTAAGCAGACCTTGGTGCGTGATGTTGCCTACGAAAACCTGCTGCGCAGCCAACGGATCCTACATCATAAGTCGGTGGCTCAATGGCTCGCCAAACACCGTCATGGTCGCGGCGATGACTTTATGCTCGGACATCATTTTGAGCGCGGTGATCAACCGGAAAAAGCGGTGCTTGCGTATATGCGAGCGGCCCATGCCGCCCTCGACTCCAACGCTTTGGAAGAAGCCTTGTCGGTGCATAGTCGAGCCTTAGCGATCACCGAACGGCATCCCGAGGTTGAGGTGACGCCCGGATGGTCAACTACCAGCTTGCCCGCCGATGCGGTGGTGTTGCTCGGCCGGGCTCGTTCGCACCATGAACACGGTGACTTTGAAGCAGCCCTTAACGATCTTGAGCGCGTCGAGAGTTCCTTACAGCGTAGCGGGCGGGTCGCTGGTTTGGCTCGCTGCTTGGCTTTGCGCGGTGAAGTGTTGCTTGCCGCCGGCGGTGACAACCTGCTTTCTGAAGAGGTCGGAGATCTGGCAATCTGCGCCCGCGACTTGGCGCGCGCAGCCGGTGACCTGCGCGCTGAATTCGCATCGCGCTTGCTCGCAGGTCGTCATCATCTGGCGCGCGGTCAGCGCAACGCGGCAGCGGCGGAACTCGATGCGCTGCTGGGGTTGGCCGATGGTGGGATTGCTAGCGCTGGGGAGCGCTTGGAGCTCTCTGGCTATCACGCTGAATCTTTGATGGCGATGGGCGACTTTGGCGGCGCAGAGTGGGTGCTCCGAGAGGGGCTCAACAATACGCCAGCCGAGGCGGGCAGCAGCCGCCAAATCGCTCGCCTTTTAAGCCAGCTAGCGAAGGTCATGAACCACCGCGGCGAATATCGAGACGCAGAGTATCTGGAGCAGCGCGCCCTAAGCCAATTGACGGCGTCGGCGTAGCCCAACCAGACCCAGTAGAAGGAACAAAGAAGTCACAGAAAGATTGTGACAGCCACCCGCTTGAGGCACTGCGATCTCGACTGGGTCACTGGTGGAGCCATCGACGCCGCGTAGCGTTACGCGCAGGCTCAAGCCATTGAGACCGTCAGTAAGAAAGCGTACTGTAACCTGCTCGCCCTGTTGCAGGACCGCCTCGTGCATCAGCATTTCCCGGCTCTGGGCCAGTTCACCATCCTTGAGCAGTTCGATCTGCAGGACGCTCGGTGTGGTGCTTATTGAGTCGATGGTCAGCTCTATATTTCCGCTGCCCGAGTTAAGGCGGGTATGACATGGCTGCTCGCGGAAGAGGTCATTATCTTGGTTGAATGAACCGCTGCCGCTGCCAAAGGTCGGATTGGAGGCACTAATGCTTAGCCTCGGTGGAGCCAGTTCGGCGGCCGCCGGGGCTCCTTCTTTGGTCACACAGATGCTGTTGCGGTAAATGTTGGAAGCGAAAAAGGGGCGGACCCCGTCGGGGCTTTCTTCCAGATTAAAACAAGTCTCTAGCGGGAGTTCGCCGACGCTAAACGGTTTAAAGCGGATGCCTTCAGCGACAAAGTCGCCATCTTCGGCGCTCAGGGCAAAGACCAACGGTTCGCCGCGACCAGCGTTCACCAGGCGAAGATGCTCGGTGACACCATCTCGAAAGAAAAACAGAGGCTGCTGGTGAATCTCGACGTTGCCACCGAAGGAAGTGATCGGAGCCGGCATCGCCGGGGGTACCCGTTCCCTACAATCACTCGGCATCATAAGCGGAAGCATTAAGAAAGTCTGCGCGAGTAAAAAGTTGATCATGATCTCTCCGCCGTT
>JAPKCE010000280.1 GCA_028823075.1 Myxococcota bacterium | reverse complement strand
TTGATCGCTGCGCCGATCAGCGATCCTGTTGAAGCACTTAGCGTGTTGCGCGGCCAAGGGCTTGCATCGCTGCTGCTCAAGGGGGGGCATGTTGATGGCGAGGTTTGTTGCGACACCCTTTTTAAGGCGGACGGAAGCCTCGAGTTTTTTCGCCACACTAGGGTAGCGGGCTTGCATCGGGGTACAGGCTGTCGCCTTGCCTCGGGGATCGCTGCGCGGCTGGGGTCGGGACAGAGCATGGAGGCGGCTATTCAAGGTTCGAGCGCTTGGCTACAAGGTTGGCTACGTCGCTGACCGGCGCGGCCGCGGTTGGTTGTTCAGTTAAAAATAAAGCATAAACAACCTGTTAACCGCAATATAAAAATTCACCCCTGTTTTTTGCGCAAAACAAAAAGGAGTCCACGCGGGCCGGTCTAAAACCTGACCCCGAGCCGCTTAGCACTGAGGATCTGTTTGCAAGCCAGGCGTAACGCCGGGCAACGGAGCAAACGACTTTGGCTTACCAAAACGCAATTTTCCATGGCTCGGCAGCGGACATGAAGGACCTGCCGGATAATTCCATCGACCTTGTTTTTACGTCTCCGCCCTATGAGGCGCGCAAGGTCTACGACACCCCCGATGGGGATATTGGACGGCTGCGCGGTGATGACTTTATCGCCGCATTAAAGCCGATCATGGAAGAATGCCACCGGGTGCTTAAGCCTAGCGGTAATTTCTTCCTCAACTTTCAGGGCCAGTATTGTGAGGGCAGCTTTAGCCTGACCGAGGCTAAGATCCCCGTCGTCGCGGTTGAAGAGATTGGCTTTGATTATATCCAGCCGTTTTATTGGACCAAAACTCGGCCCAAGCCGGACAACTTCGGCCGCCGCTTAAAGAACGTCAACGAGATCATCTACCATTTCGCGAAAGACGCGAAACAGTACTCCGTCTACAAAGATTCTGTGCGCGAACCGAGCCGCTATCAGGGGCATGACCAGACCTGTAAGCTGTGCTCGACCACCTTGCCGGGCCGCATGGATAAACGTTCGTGGAAATACAACCCGAAGGGCCGTGACCCAGGCAACGTGATCTATTCCAAGGGCGCCACCGGTCAAGGTTCGGGTGATACCTGGAACAAGGCGACCAAGCGTCCCAAACGCGATATTCACCCGGCTTTGATGCCCATCGAACTCGCCGATTTCTTTGTGAAATATGGTAGTACCGAGGGTGACTTGGTTCTTGATCCCTTCATGGGCTCGGGCACCACGGGAATCTCGGCGGCGCGCATGGGTCGCGATTTTGTCGGCTATGATGTGAGCGGAAAATACGTCGATGCGGCGATGATTCGCTGCCAAGAAGCGCATGCCTACTACCACGAGCAACTTCGTCAGACCGGTTGAGGTCTGTGACTCGACCCAAACACATCTGAGACTCAATGACCTGCCGCCTTTCTTCGGGCCACGATTGTTCTGAACCCGCCTCAATTAAATCACCGCTTTCGCTCGTCCTATAAAAAGCCGCTGGGGTTGAATCGTTGAGGCTCGGATGCTGGCAGCGACGTCGATTCGCAACGACCCCCGCGCTCGGCGTTGCGCCGCCCGGCAAAGTCTAACGCATCCGCGCCCGCGGGATCTTGCCGTCGACCACGTTGACCCAGGCGTCGTGCAACAGCCGGTCGGAGTTAAAGGTGCGCGGCGGCTGGTTCCACAGGCGCTGCGCGGCGGCCAGCGGTCGGCTTGGGTCGGCGCTCAACAACGGTGCGACCTCGATCGCCGCGGCGGTGGTCTTGAGCAGGTGGGCCACGATGATCGGTCGTGAGGACGGGTCGTGCAGACAAGCCTCGATTAGGCGTGCCCCATGTTCGGTTACTGAACCCTCGATCCGTGGGCGCTCGGCCTCAGCCCTGAGCAGCGGCACCATGCCGTGCACGAAGCGGGTGACCAACAGCAACTGGCGCACAGTCTCGCCCGCCGCACACCCCTGTTCGATGCGTGTGCGCAGAGCGATCGCCGCGGTCAGCGCGTGGGTGACGTTGAGCCAGTCGTCCTGGATTGTAGGGTCGGGGTCGAGGGAGCAATCGAAGCGCAGCAAGGCGTCGGCGGCGGCGAGCACCAGGGCGTCGGCGAGGTGATCGAGGGCGACGCCGCGGCGCAATCCATCGGCGATCGCGGCGAAAGCCGCGGCCTCGTCGGGGTCGAGCAAGAGCGCGGCCAATTCCTTGGGGTCAGCGGTAGCGCTGCGCGGCATCGCGGCCAGTGTTTGGAGGTCCAAGCCGCTCGCCGTCACCCGAGCCGACCACGAACTCCAGGGCGGCAGGGTGTCGGTGCGGGTGCCGTAAACGATCGCCGCGACCAGCCCACCGAGGACCACGTCGGCGCCTTCGAAGGCGGTGGAGCGAAGGTGCTCAGTGAGGTGGGTGAGGTAAATTAGAGGGTGCGCAAAACTGAGCATGTGGCTGGCCGCCGCGGCGCCGAGCCAGGCGATCACCTCGTCGTTCCAGCCCGCCGCTAGCGCACCGCGCAGCAAGCCTTCGGCCTCGCCCAGGCGCTCGCCTTCCACCGCTGCCAGAAACACTCGGCCGTCGCGGTCGCTTAACCCGGCGCACGGTTCGGCTCGCGGACGCAGCGGTAAGCGCCTAATCGCTTCGCCGGTCATGCGCAGCCCGGGCAGCAAGTGGGCGAGCAATTCCTTGCCTTGGCGCCCGCCGGCGCGGCGCAACCCGACAAGCACTGCAGCACTCCCGTGCGAGGTGCCGTAGCGCGCGTAGCGGGCATCGATGGTGCACAGGAGGGTCGCCAATTCGGCGCCGCTGAGCCCCAGTTGTTGCAGCCGTACCAGTTCGCGCACCGCCTGGCCGATGCGCCCGTCGACCAGTGCGTCTTCCAGGTCGGCGCGGTGCTGGGCGATGGTCACCGCCGGATCGGGCGGGGTCAGGTCGAGCTTAATCCGACCGTCTTGCTGGCGCACCGGATAGACCCGTACCGGATCGTCGCCGACCAGGCAGGCGCCGCTGCGCAGGTCGAATTTGAAATTGTGCCAGGCGCAGGTCAGCGACCCGTCGAGCACCTGGCCCTGGACCAGCGGGTAGCCCTCGTGAGGGCAGCGGTTGGCAACCGCGTACAAGGCCCCATCCGGCGCATGAAACACCGCGACCTGGTCACCGCCGCGACGAAAGGCGCGGGCGCTTCCGGGCGGCAACTGGTCGGCAGAAAACGCGTCGGTCCAGGTGGTCATCGCAATCCCCCTCGACGGTTTGTGCCGCCCTGCGTTAGTTCGCGGAGCATAAGTGTACCGACGTTAAAAATTTGGCTCAAGGGGCCGGCGACCAGGGCGCTGCGCGGCGGGTACCCTTGGGCCTTCGAACCCGGACATCTGCTAGAATTTAGGGCGCAGGAGCGATGCATCCACCAAAGGCTGAGCCCTGGCCTCGGCTGCAGGTGTTTTGCGCGTCGCAATCGGTGTCGGTGAGGCAAACGCGCCGACAGCCTTCAACGCGGTTACAATAATAACCGTCCGGGCATTGGTTGTTCTCTTCGCAAGCCGCCGCTGCCGCGACGCGCTCGTTTCCGGGCGCTAAGGCTGTGCAATGACTGGTGGTGCTCACTGTTGTGAGGATGGCACAGTGACCATCGGCTCCGCAGCTGCTGCGCGCGATGACATTGCATTGTTCATCCTCAGGAACGCAGCCGTGAACGTACCGGTAGCCGTAGGCCCGGTTGCTTTCGTGAAGTGCCGCCATGCAAACGCTTCCGGCTGCACAGCTTACCGAGCCGTGTCCGCCAACTTGAGAACAGCTTGGGCGGCAATGTTGACGGCCTTGGTCGTCGTATCCGGTGCAGATTAAGCCGCCACCACATTGTTGAGCGTCTTGGTTGCGATCGGTGCCCCATTCACAAGCA
>JAPKCE010000007.1 GCA_028823075.1 Myxococcota bacterium | reverse complement strand
CTCGCCGGCGAGCCCGACCTCGCCGAAACAGACGGCTTTAGAGGGGAGAGGTAGATTGCGAAAGCTCGAGACCATGGCGGCGCAGAGCGCTAGGTCTGCTGCGGGTTCAAGCAGGCGTGCCCCACCGACAACGCTGAGGTAGAGGTCTTGGTCAGCGAAGGCCAAGCCAACGCGCCGTTCGAGCACGGCGGTAAGTAAATTAATACGGTTGCGATCAAGGCCTAGGGCCGTGCGCCTGCCGCTGGCCGAGCCACCGTGAACCAGGGCCTGGACTTCGAGCAGGATGGGGCGGCTGCCTTGAAGCGCTGGGATCACCGCCGAGCCCGAAGCGTCTTCGGGGCGTTGCGCCAAAAATACCTCACTTGGGTTTGTGATCGGCTCTAGCCCTTTGCCGGTCATGGCGAAAATACCGATCTCGTCGGTCGAGCCAAAGCGGTTTTTGCGCGCCCGCAGTAAGCGGTGCAAACCGCCGGCTTCGCCTTCGAAATAGAGTACGGTGTCAACCATATGCTCGAGCATGCGCGGGCCGGCGACCTGCCCGTCTTTGGTCACATGACCAACTAAGAAGCAGGCGACACCCTGGCGTTTGGCCCACATGAGTAAGCGCGCTGTGACTTCCCGCAACTGAGAGATCGAGCCGGGTGACGAATCGAGTTCGGGAGCGAATAGGGTTTGAATGGAATCCAGCACCATAGTTGCGGGAGCCACCCGATCGGCCTCGTTGAGTACTTTGGTGAGATCAGTCTCCGCCAGTAAGAGCAGGTTTTTGTTGCTAGCGCCTAAACGCTCTCCGCGCATGCGCGTCTGCGCAGCGCTCTCTTCTCCGCTAACGTAGAGCGTTGTTTGCCCGGAGCGCGAGAGTAACTCTAGGGTTTGCAACATCAGCGTGGATTTGCCGATGCCGGGATCGCCGCCAACGAGCACCAGCGAGCCGGGCACCACGCCCCCACCAAGCACGCGGTCGAGCTCGCTCAAGCCCACTTTTTGGCGCGCCACTTCGGTGAGGTCGACCTCGCCGATGGGCATGGAGCGTAAGGGTGCTACCGTCTTGCCGAGTCGGCGCTGGTGGCGTTCGCTCAAGTCCGCCTCGACGGCGCGCTCGGCCAAACTGTTCCAGTCTCCGCAATCGGAACAGCGTCCATGCCATTTTGCATGCACGGCTCCGCAGCTAGCGCAGCCGTATTCTACCTTCTTTGCACGTGCCATTGGTGTTCGGTCCTTTGTTGCAAGAGTAGTCTACATGGGCGGTCTGACACGATTCGAGTGGCTGCGCACGAGGGGCTTTTTTTGGGGTGTGTGCGCTTTTTGCTGGCTCGTTTCTCGGCTTCGCCTTGAAGCTCGCAGATGGTCACGGGAGACGTCTGTTTTACGGATTGTTACGAAGTGTCTTGAGCCGCGTACCCGAACCCTGACTTGCCCTGTACGGGGCAAGGTTGTCCCATCCTTTGGCTGCGCCAAAGGGACTTGGGACTTGCTGTTATATGGCGATTTTGTGCGAAGCTCGACGGGCTTGTTCGCCCGACGAGCGTGGGGGCGAGCGGGAAATCACGCATGATTATCTTGCGCGGGTTGGGCTCAGCCCTTAGGGGGCAATCTGCCACTGACTTCGGTCGGTGAGTATTACAAGAAGGGGGTGACGGCATATGACCGTTGTTCAAGTCAGGGATGGCGATCCGGTTGAGAAAGCTCTTCGCAAGTTCCGCCGAAAAGTGGAGCAAGCGGGTATCCGCAAGGAGATCCGTAAGCGTGAGTACTATCTCAAGCCGGGCGAGCAGCGCCGGAAAAAGGAACGCGAAGCAACTCGCCGACGTTTCAAGGCGCTCAAAAAAGCCGGTCAAGGCACGAACACGCGCTCGAAAAACTTTCGCCGATAGGCAGAAGTTTTAGAGGGTATAACCCACAGGCGCACACCGTTTCGGTGTGCGTTCTGCTTTTTTAACTAATCGTCGAAGCCGGGGATGGTGTCGCGGCTCTCGAGCTCGGCTTCTTGGTCCCGGCGTTTAACCTGCAGCAGTTCCCGTTTGGTCGCTCGTCCCCCCTCGGCATGCCAGCTCTCTGGCCGCTTAATCGCCTCGCGCAGGTCCAAGTTAGACAAGCTTTCCGGGTCTTCTGTCACCGGAGGAGGCTCTTCCTCCTCACCGCTATGCGCGACCGACGCGGCGTGAGCGACGCTGAAGTCAGCACCGCCAATATCCATATAGATCAATAAACCGCGCGCCGCGATGGCCAGCGGTAAGGCCAGTAAAAGCCCTAGCATAAAGGCTGTAGCGACAACGGTGAGGATACCCGCAAGAAGATCCATGACCTGCGCCGACCCCGTGCTGGCTAAAACGATGCCGATGTCTCTGTAATCGACCAGATAGCGCAGGCCGACGGCTAATTCCGTCATGCCGCTGCTGTTGGAATTGAGGCTGAGCAGTTGCCCTGTGCCCATGTTAAGCACAGCGATGCCTGAAATGGCGAGCAGACCGGCGCCAATGAGGCAGCCCAAAGCCGGAAGGAAACGCTTCTTGTCGCCGGCGGCTTCGATAACTTCGTTGAGCAATGCGTCGTCGAGTTCGGCTCCCGCGGCGACACGCAGGGTGATAAACCCGGCCAAACAGAGGACCACCGCAGAGCCGACGACCATCACCGACCCAGCCAGTCCGCCGAGAAGAACGGCGAGGACGCCGAGCAGTGCACCACCGACACTGGGGATGTCCCCGACCGCCGCAGGCACGAAGGCGATGAGAAACACGATAGCCGCGAGCAGCAGCCCACCAGCTAAAGCGAGCAAGCAAAATGCGCTGGTGCCCCCAGTAATTCCGATAGCGGTTTGCCGTGGGTCGTTGGGCCAGGCAGCGCAGATCAGGCCATAAGAAAAGCCGACGGCGCTCATGATGACTTGCACCAAGGTTCCGACGAGGGTGTTGTCTATACGCACAGCGATGATCTGACCGAGCAGTAGGGCGCTGGCCAAAACAATACCGCCGACGATAGCGCGCCGTCGCGCGTAGTAATCGTCGCGTAGGTGGATCAGTCCATGCTCCTGATGATCAATCAGTTTTACCAGCATCTGTTAGCTCTCCGTTACCATCCATAGGGGCGTGGCAAATTGAGCGCTGCTCGCTCGCGCCACGATCCTGCCTACAGGGTGCGCCTCGTCCAGCTCTTTACGCAAGATTTTCAATGCCTCTGCGGGCAAGGGAATCAATTGGCGCTTACCGCCGAGCAGTTCATGCGCCTCGGCCGTGCGTTGCAAGCCGATAAGATCGAGATCGCTATGCTGCGCGAAATTGGTACCTTCACAGGGGGTGTCGAGTAGCGCCAAGGCCTGTTTCGAATCCTCGAAAACACCAGCCATTACGTCGATCTGGCTTTGGAGGCGCAAAGCCAAAGCTTGCAAGTCACTTAGGCGCTCTAGGGGGGTTTCAGCGCCGTCATCTAAACATTGTATCGGTTGCGCACGAGTTAGGCCTTCAACCAGACTTTGCATCTCCGGATTAAGCCATTGGCATTGCCTACCCGGTCCACTGCGCGGGTCTCGTTGCAATCGGCGCGCAAGGTCTTGAAGCGGCAAGCTCAAGTTAAAGCCGGCGCGAAACAGGGCGTGACAACTGGTCGTGCGCAAAACCTCGCTGGTAGCGGCCAGGGCATCCCCGCTTTTTCCTGCCAGACCGCGAGCGCAAAACTCCAACGCTAAACCCAGGGTGGCGCGCAAGTGCGTCCACTGGTCTTGAACCCGTTGCGGGTCGCCAACTGGGATGCCGCAAGCGACCATGCTTTGATTCGCCAAATAAGCGAGTTCGGCTAGTACATGGGTGCGAGATTCGTCGGTTAAGCCAGCCAAGCCACTGGCGAGCAGGTCTCGTCTTGGGCGGATGCGCAGGGTCAAAGCTGGGGCGTGGACTCCAGCAAGTAATTGGCGTTTACCGCGGGCGAGTATCTGTTCCGGGCGGCCGCGAGCATAAAGGGCCACAGCCTCTTCAAGCGGCGGGAAGCCCATCTCCTCCATGCGCGCATTGCGCAAACGCAGGCAGTCCTCTTCCAGCGGCGTCGCCAATTCCCAGCGTAGCGCCGCCAGCATGCGCGACAAGATGAAAGGATCGTAGCTCTCAAAAGTTTTTAATAATGGACGAATCGGATCGGCCGGTAAGCGGTCTTTATCCTTCAGCCAGTCGATGATCTCCAGACAGAACTGGCGGTCGGGACTGTACCATAAAGCTTCGCCGGGAACGGCGTTCGGCAAGGTCTGAAAATCACCTTCTTCGTCGGCCTGGTGAACCCTTATCCTGCTGTTTAGATAGAGTAAAACCTGCTCAGTATCTGCACTTTTTAAGTAATTTGCGACAGTCCCCTCACCGGCCTCGAACATGGCGGATAGCCAATCTTCGAAGCCGACGAGATCAAAGCGGTAGCCACGCCAGCCGCTGAGGTCAGTGAGGCCGACGAGTTGCTCTCCCTTGCAATGCGGTAACAGATCGAGCGCCTCTTCTTTGCCCACAGCGAGGGCGATGGCATGCAGGTCCTGTGCTGCCATGGAGCGCACGAGCGCCGCAGTGTGCTCGGATTCGATGAGGGCTAGATATTGGTTTTCAGGACTTAACGCGGCGAGTTCTTTCATCGCCCGTTCTATCGGCGCCAGATTTTGGCTCAAGAGGCATGCCTCCGACGGCGGCGCAGAGCAGGAAGGATCAACAACCAAAGGAGCGAGGCCGGGCTGCCGCCGCTGCAACCGCAGCCCCCGCCTTGGTACAGGCGGATTGTTTTTTCCGGACTCTGCGCATCCCCGAGCTTGACCGAGAAACGCACCTCCGAGTCGCTGCTGGCGTTAGGGCGCCAGCGGCGCATAAAGGCACCATCTTCTGGGCTACGCTCGACGCTGGAAATGAAGATGCCGCTGCTGGCACTAAATTGTAGGTCTTCCGAATTGAGCATGTTGAGGCATTGGGGATGCTGGATATTTTGGCAAAGATCGTCAGAACAGCTCAAGCAGTCACCCTCACCTATTAGGTAGGGGACATCGTTGAAACCGTAGAGGTTGCCAAAAGCGTCGCTCAAGTAGGCGCGAATTTCGATGGCTACGGTATCGGTCGTGCCGACCTCTTCGACCGCTGCGTTGTCGAGGGTCACGGTGATCGGAACTTGACTCATGTCCAGGGGACCTGGGTTGATGACCAGGTCACCCTTGCTCGCGCCTCCGGCGTAATACGCATCGCCCGCGAACTCGGCGCGCAGCATGAGCTCGTGATAACCGACGTTTGGGTGGCCAAATTCATCAGGGCTGGTCGAGAATTCCATGCTCGCTCGACCCAAAATATCGGTGGTTACTTCACCCAGGTAATCGCAGCTTTCAGCGATGCATACGTTGTTCAAACAATGCAGACCTTGCACGCCGAAGAAGGCCGCGCAGTCGTCATCAAGCGAACAGCTATTGGCACCGACTTCGGCAACGCAGAGCCCTTGGTCGCAGAGCGAGCCTGGGCAGTCTTCGTCGCTTTGGCATTGTTGACAATGGCCGTCCACGCAACGGCCGCCGGCTGTGCAATTGTAGAACTGCTTGTCGCCGTTGCGATCGAGCCAGAGACTGATGACTCGACCTTGAACACCCGCCTTGGCGCTCTCTACCGCTTCGTCGTTGGTCCAGTCCCAATCGACGAGTGTATCGCCTGCATCTTCGAGTTTAAGCGTGATGCGCGGCGAGTCGCCGGCCACAGCGTCGACCGTATGTACGCTCAGTGCAGCCTGTTCGCGCCGAATGGTGAGTTGGCCGTACCCGGTTTCGAGATCGCCACCGAGATGACGCGCCACGATGCGGTAATCACCGGCCGAAAAGGAGCGCCACAGCTCATCGTCGCTGCGATCGGTTTTGAGCTCATGCACGGTGTTGCTGCCGGTGCGTCCGTTAACCAGTCGGATGTTCGCTCGCGCCACGCCGTTACTGTCGGTGACCGCCGTGTTGCTGCCGCCAACGGGGCGAAAAACATCGGTGTCGTCGACGCGCTCTAGGCTGAAGGATACCTGCTGGTTGTTGAGCGGTGTGGCATCGTTCATAAGGCGCGCCTCGAGCACGCATTCATCGCTGTATTCGGCGCTGCTGTCGCTGACATGCAAGGTGACTTCTGCTCTTGCCTGGACGGCGAGGCTAAAGAAGGCAAAAGGAATCAAGAAATGGCGCATAAACGGTCCTTTCGGGCGGTGGCTCGCATTTGCGAGCCGAGCGATGAGCGCTACTGGAGTGGACCCTTGGCACAATTGACCGGCGATTTCGAGAAGGTCCGTCCTTTACATTTAGGTCGCATACAGCGCTTTGACCGCAGCGTGACCGAACCGGATCGTTTTGTCAGCCCCACGCTGTGTAAAAGCCTAACCGAGATGGCCGTTGATCTCGGGCGAATGGTCGGTGTTCTTATCGATCGGCGCGGCCACGTGCGCCACGTTCTTTTAGGTGAAGCGAAACGCGTCTGGATGCCCGACCTTGGCCGTATCGGCGGTGGCCTTGGTCGCACCCGCGGTTTGCGTTTGGTGGTTGCCACTCCGCCGAGCCCAGCTCCGCCCGTGCTGCCAGCCGATCTGCGTACCGATTTAACGCGCCTACGCCTTGACGGTTTAGCCTATGTAGAATCCCGCCGTGACCAGAGCGTTGGCGTGGTCATTCTGGCCTTGCCTACTTTCGATATCGATGGGCCTGTTCATAGCGTTGAGCGCGTTGATCCTGGGCCGGCACATCTCTATGAAATCGATTTCTACAAAGAGATAGAACGCATCGATTTTGAGGTGGCTAGGCAGAGCAAAGAGAAGGTTATCAAGGGTCCTCGTTGGGCCTTAGTCGGTGTGCATACGGGGCGTAAAGCCGAGGACCAAGCGCGCTTTGATGAACTGGCCGAGCTCGCTAAAACGGCAGGAGTCGATGTCGTTTTCACTGCCGTTCAGCGCCGTCGTCAAGCTGACCCTGGCACCGTGTTTGGTAAAGGACGTCTGGAAGACTTGATCCTCGAATGCTTAGAAAACGATACCGAGGGGATGATCTTCGACAGCGACCTTTCGCCCCGACAATTGATGAATTTAAGCCGCGTTACCGAACTCAAAGTTCTTGATAGAACTCAGTTGATCCTCGAGATTTTCGCTGGTCGAGCGGCTTCGGCTGCCGCTAAAACTCAGGTTGAAATGGCGCAGCTTCGCTACAGTCTACCGCGTCTCGTGCAGCGCCATTCAGGCCTGTCGCGGCTCGCTGGTGGTATCGGTGGGCGAGGTCCCGGAGAATCCGTGCTCGAGGTGAGCCGAAGGCGTGCCGATGACCGCTTGGCGAAGTTACAAAAGGATCTCGACAAACGCCACAGGCAACGTGGTTTACAACGCCAACAAAGGCATCGCGGCGGCGTCAAAAAGGTAGCGATTGTCGGTTATACAAATGCCGGGAAATCAACGCTTCTTAACGTGCTTACCGGCGCTTCGGTGCTCGCTGAAAACCAACTTTTTGCGACGCTCGATACCACCAACCGCAAATGGCTTTTACGCCCCGACCACGCTCATCTACGCCCCTTTGAAAAAGAGGTCATTCTCGTGGATACGGTGGGCTTTATTCGCGACTTGCCCAAAGACCTTATCGAAGCTTTTCGCGCCACCCTTGAAGAGGCCGCTGACGCCGATTTGCTGCTGCATGTCATCGATGATGCCCAAGAGGGTGAAGACGCGCGCATTAAAGCAGTACATAATGTCCTTGAGGCGATCGGCTGTGCCGATATCCCACGTCTCATCGTGCGCAATAAATGCGATTTGAGCGGAAATGAGCCGGGGCGTCGCGGTGCGCATAGCGTGCTCGTCAGCGCCGTGGCGGAGCTTGGTCTCGAAGACCTTCGATCGATGGTTCAAGATCGCCTAATCGGCCGAGAACTGACCATCGACGAGCCGTCGGCGGCGGCGGAGGAGGAGGAGGCGGACGACTGGTCGCCCCTCGATTAAGGCGCTTCGATCGAATAGGTTATGGGCGCGCTACGTCGGTTAATTTGGGTCATGCGCAGCAGATAATCACCGGCGCTAAGATCATTAAAGTTAGCGGTCTGCGATTCTGAGTTGCTGGAAAAGTGCAAAACAGCAAAGCGGATGGGGCGCAGGTCAGCGGCACTATAAAGGCCGGCGAATAGACTCAATCTACTCAGCTCACCTTCGGCGGCGGCGGCGCTGCGAATGCTGACCGAGCGGCTGACGCTTGCGTCTTCGCTTAGGCTCACCGCGAACCAGTCGTTGTCGTGCTGACATAGGGGTATTTGCTCAACGATGAGTTCGGCGAGGTCGCCGGCGTCGCGGGCGCTTTCGGGTTGCTCACTGCTCGGGTCACGAAGGTCACAATTTGGATCGACGCTGAGGTCGGAGTCAAACACGCAGATACCATCGTTGCCCACCTGGTTGGTACTTTCGGCGACGGGTCGTACGCAACGTCCGCTGCCGCAGCCGTCGCTCTGCGTGCAAGAGCTACCGACACGAAAGCCCATCTCATAAGTGAGCAGTTCATTGTTTTGCGGCACCACACCCAGGTCAAAATTGTCGCTCACTCGCGCCGCGACTAAGCTAGATAAACGCCCGCCTCGTGTGCAAGTTTGATGGTCCAGGTTGCAAGCGCTGGGCAAATCGCCATCGCGAGCCACTAATTGCAATTCAGGGGCATCGCCCGAATCGGCCAAAACCCAAGTATGCACCTGAGCATTACTGCTCAAGTTGTGGCGGTAGCGGTCGGGCGAGATGAAGCAGCTGTGGCGCTCCATCTGTAGCTCTTCATTTTGCAGCATGAGACCTTGTGTATGCGCTCCGTCGAGGTCGGGATCGACGCAGGAGGGCCCGGCGTCGCTAGCCACGCTGCCGGCGTCTTGAAGAACGCAACGTTGAGCGATGCATCTTTCAGCCGCCTCGCATTCGATCGAACTAAGGCAGTGCTGCCGATCGCTCTCGAGAAGAGGCGACGAACAGGCCATCAGCAAAAATAATGGTAAGCTACGCAAGGGCTCGCTTTCTATTTAGACAGGTCGATTAGAGTCAGTTTATCCGCTCGAATGACAACCCGTCGTCGTTGTATTGGGCCCACTGAGCGCAGCTCTAGAGTCTGCGCGCCGACCGGAAGACGCAAGCGTCCGCATGTTGGTGGCACGGCGCAGAGCTTTTTACCCTTGTGAAGCACATCAAACCAACCGCGTTTGGGGGGTAAAACTCGCAGGAAACCGAATTGAGGCCGAGTCAAAACAAGATGCTTTTCAAGGCTGTCATTACCTTTAATTTGCACTGTAAATTGTTGCGTTACATAGCCTTGGGCGCTGACAACGACCTTGTGGTCACCGGGAAAAATAAGCTCACCCTCTACCCAGGGCTTGTCGTCGATAAGCACCTTTGGTTTCACCCCCTCGGGCTTGATGAGCAGCAGCATTTTCCCGGTGATTCGCTGCATCGGCAGGCTGCCTTGGTCGGGGTAGCGCAAGGGCGCTTTCAGATTGAATTGCAAGAGCCTGGGTTCGTATCCTGGGCGTTGAATCCGGGCGCTGTACAACCCTAGGGGGAGCACTTCGGCAAAGGGACAGCTTTGACGAAGTATCTCTTTATCACCTTGTTTTAAGACGACGCTCGCTTCTCCGGGGCAGACAATCCGTAAAGGTACTTTTTCTATAGGCTGGCTGCTGGCCACCGTTGCTTTGTTCACCGGTTTAAAGGCTCGCACCCCTAAAAAGGTAGCATAGGCGATGCTGGCAAACAGCGTCACCATGACCAGGCCGCCCTTGAGCAGCCTGGGGCGTTTGATGTGGTCGGTGACCAGGCCTTCTTCGTCGTCGATGCTATTTTCGAAGGTCCTACTGATCAGGGTTGGTTGTTCGGTGAATGCGCCTTCTTCGCTTGGCGGCGAAAAGGGTGAGTCTGGTAGCGAAGCCATGGTCGCGGTGACGCCGTCAAAGTCGGTTGGGTTAGCACCGAGATTGCGCAAGCGCCGCACACCTTCAGCTTCGTCGGGCGCCTCTGACAGCGACAGTTCTTGTTCGAGAGCCGCTCCGGCGCCGGGGAATCGGCGCTCCATCATGTTCCTCAGCGGTTCTTCCGGGTCGAAGACTCCATGGCTCGTAACCAGCAACTGTTGCAGCCGCTGCGCCAGTTCGGCGCCTGAGGCGATGCGGTCGATGCTTTGACGTTGCAGCAGATGGCTTAGGATATCGCGTAAGTCGGCGCTTGTTTCGGGAAGCACCATATTAAAATCGGGGAGAACAGCGGCCTGCACCTTAGCCATCAAGCCCAGGTCATCATCGGCGCTAAAGAGAGCCTCGCCGTTGAGTAGTTCGAAGAGCACAACGCCGAGGGAGTAAAGGTCCGATCGGTGGTCGAGCGCCTCGCCGCGCAGTTGCTCGGGGCTCATGTAGCGAAACTTACCTTTAACCACGCCAGTTTCAGTCTGTTCGATGCGATGTTTGGCCTGGGCAATACCAAAATCGATCACCTTAACCATGCCGTTAAAGCTGACCATCATGTTGGGTGGCGATAGGTCGCGATGCACGACCCCAAGCTTCTCACCGTTTTTGTCGATGCGTTCGGCCGCGTAATGCAAAGCACGAGCAGCGCCGATGGTGAGTGCCACCGCTTCGGCTTCGCTTAACGCAAAGCGTTCGCCGCGAGCTCCTTTGAGACCGCGTTCATCCTGACGTAACAGTTGACTAAGTGTGCGCCCTGGCACGAACTCATAGACCAAAAACCCTTCACCGCTGGCTTCGTCGTAGTTAAACTCGAGAACCTGGGCGATATGCGGATGATCGAGTCGAGCGGTAACGCGCGCCTCGTCCGCGAGCATATTTATAAAAGTGCTGTTTTCCGCGAAATAGCTGTGCAGGCGTTTGATCGCTACCGGCTTAACAAAGCCGTCGGGTCCTTCTTGGATGCCAAGATACACTTCAGCCAGACCGCCGCTCGCAAGGCGGCGTAAAATACGGTAGCGCCCTATGCGCTGCGGTGTGTTCGCCGAAAAGCTCAACCCTCGCCCTTTCATCTTGACCGGATAAATCTAGCCCCCAAACAGAGGCTGTCCAAGTTTCTGGACCTTTGGGGCTTCACCTAGGCACAATGCCCACGTCCAGTCTCGCGGAGAAACCTTTTTGCTTGCTCTCGCTACGTTAATTATTGCCAGCTCTGGCCCCGTCTGGATCGGTGTTGGCTCGCTTGACCCTCAAGTCCCCCCTCTCCTCGTCGAGCGGATCGACGCCCTGGCTGCGAACAGCCTAGGCCTGGGTCAGCGCCAGAGCGAAGACCTCGAAGCCTGGCAGCAGCGCCTCGTCGCTATCGACGCCAGCTTTCGCCAGGGCAACCTGGAGGCGAGCCGCAACGCCGTCAGCCGCTTGATCGCGGCGCTGACTTCAGACCAGCATCCTTGGTTGCAGAGCGTCAACCTGCTCGCTGATGCGCTCTTGATGTTGGGTCAGATTCAGCTTTTGCTGGATGATGAGCTTAGTGCGGCGGCGGCTTTTCAAAGTCATCATGCGCTGCGCCCCGCCGCTTTGCCCGATGCCAGTCTTTATCATCCGGACACTCTGCTCGCTTACGAGCGCTTGGCGGTGGCGACATTGGCCGGAGCGAGACGTAGTTTGCAAGTTGGCGCACGCCCGGTCGGAGCAACGGTTTGGCTCGACGGCAAACCTCGAGGCCAGACGCCGATGACGCTAAATGGTCTGCTTCCTGGGCGTCATTATCTGCGCATTGTCGCTGGAGCTCGAAGTATTCAACAAGTGGTCGATCTGGGTAACGAGGGGCGCATTGTTAGCGTTGACCTTGGCGCCGGCGCTCAAACCTCGGGCGCATTTTTTGCGGCTTGGCGCGAGCGTGCCGGCCTGCCCCGCCTCCGCTCAGCGCTCGTGTCGTCTGGGGAAGGGCGTCGTCGTTTCGCTTTGGCTTTGCGCTCAAGAGCGCAAGGATACGAACTTTTTGGTGTGCGCTTTGGCACCGAAGGCCAGGTAAGCGCTTTATCGATGCTCGAACTGGCTGACGAAAAAACAGACTTAGCGCCTGTAGAGGCCTTGGTTCGATCGTTGCGAGATGGTGACTTCTCGCAACCCCCTGAACGTCTCATTGAGCAAGCGTTTGGTCGGCCGCCGAGCGTGATTAAGCCTTTGGTTCTAGGCGCTGTGGCGTCGGGAGTATTGGTCGCTGCGGCATCGGCAGTTCTGTTGGCGCTCTGGCTACAAGATGATTCTGGGATCGTTATCGACCCGGGGAGGCTGCGATGAAAGTCTTGATGACTGTACCTTTGTTGGTGCTGCTCGCATGCGGTGGTCCTGAGCTTACGGTGCACCTTGAAAGCGATGAGTCTTTATCCGAAACGGTGGTTTGGTTTCGTCCGATCTTGCGTGAGTTTAACAGCACGACGCCGCAGGTGTTCGCTGCTCAGCGCGTCGGCGATGGCTCGGTGCGCATCCCCTTCCCTGCCGAAGGGCGGCCCTTTAGTTTGCGCATCGACGCTTGTGCTGAGGGTGAGGGGTGTGAGGCGAGCCGCCGTATGGCGGTGGCCTGTTCGCGGGTGATCACCTTGCAGCTAGGCGAGGAGCAAGCCCCAATAAAACTGACTTTGACGGCGGTGCCTTCACCCGACCCGGGCGGCTGCCCCTGAGCTTTGCTTATGGTGATCGAGCAGTTTGCTGTCCGACTGCCGCAACTGGCGACTCATCTGCCGCGCCGCGTTCATAGTAACTAAGGTAAAATCTTTGAGGTTTTTACGCCTCAATTTGTCAAAGGCATCAAAAGGTAAACACCAGAGTTCACAGGGCTCTTTAGCGCGTACGGTAAAGCTGCGCGGCGCCATGTCAAAGAATTCCATATCGCCGAGATGCGCACCAGCACCGAGCTCGTTGAGTTGTAGACCGCCTTGCTCTAAAACGACTTTTCCGGAGTACAAAATATATAAGGAACCCGCATTTTCACCTGCTTCGTAGAGCACTTCACCCTGCCCTAGCTCAACGGTTTCAAGGGTATGGACGAGTTCGGCGCAGACCTGCAGATCGACACCGCCGAAAAGAGGGACCTGCCGAAGGAAGTTTTGCCGTTGTAGTTTTCGATCGTTCATATTTCATCCGTCGGCGATCAGCAGGGTGTGGGTTCGGGCGCCTCTTCGGAAAGACGCCAAACCGAACCTTTGCGGGTATCGAGCAATTCAATACCTTTGCCGCTAAGTTCTTCGCGCAGCTCATCGGCCAGCGCAAAGTTTCCGCAATTTTTCGCTTCTTGCCGAGCGCTTATCCGATCATCGACCCAACCTAAATCAAGGCCTAGCTCGGCAGCTAAACGGTCGCGCCTTGTGGTCAGCCAGAGGCTCGGTTCGGTCTGGCCGATCGCTAGCACCGCGAGCAGCGGTGTAATTTGTTGGCGCAACACTGCCAATGTGGCTGCGACGCGTTTGCGCTCACCTTTTGTCGCCTGTGGACAGTCGACTAGGCTGTTTATGGTGCGCAAGGTATCGGCGAGCACACAGAGGATTTTCGGGGTGTTTAAATCGTCGCAGATCGCCGCTTCCAAGCGCCCGGTGATGTCTAACTCGGCGACGCAGGGAAGCGCTTCTTTCTCTGTATTACCGGTGTCGATAGTCTCGTTCGCTCGAGCCAGCGTTTCGTAGAGATAGACGATGCGATCAGCGGCTTCGTTGAGTGGAACGTCCGAGAAATTGATCGGCTGGCGGTAATGGGTGGTGAGCAGGAAATAACGGATGGCCTCGCCGCTGTATTTTTCCATCACTTCACGAATGGTAAAAAAGTTACCCAGCGATTTGCTCATCTTGGTGTTGTCGACGTTAACGAAACCGTTGTGCATCCAATGGCGCACGAAGTTTTCGCCGGTGGCACCTTCGCTTTGGGCAATCTCGTTTTCATGATGCGGAAAAATAAGGTCCGAACCACCGCCATGAATGTCAAAGTCGCAGCCGAGGTGGGTGTGTGACATAGCCGAGCATTCGATATGCCAGCCCGGCCGCCCCTCACCCCACGGCGAATCCCAGGCGGGCTCTCCCGGCTTTTTTGCTTTCCAAAGCGCAAAGTCCAATGGGTCCTTTTTGGCGTCCCCGGGAGTTACTCGGGCGCCGGCACGCATATCGTCGATGTCGCGCCCACTGAGCTTGCCGTAGCCTTCGAAGCTGCGCACCGCGTAGTAGACATCACCGCAGCTTTCATAGGCATGCCCGCGCTCGATCAGCGTGCTGACCATGGCGATGATCTCGTCGATATGGGTGGAAACTCTGGGTTCGACGTCGGCGTCGCAGCAGCCCAGGGCTCGCATATCTTGGTGAAAGGTCTCGATGTAGCGATCAGCCAGTTGTTGCGCCGCTATACCCTGCTCGTTCGCGGCGTTGATGATCTTATCGTCAACATCGGTGAAGTTGCGCACATATTTCACCTCGTGACCCAGACTGCGCAAGGCGCGCAGTAAAACATCAAAGGCGACGTAGGCTCGGGCGTGGCCGATATGGCAAAGGTTGTACACGGTGACACCGCAGACGTAGAGCCCAATGCGGCCGGGGTTGCGCGGGTTGAGAGGCTCAACTTTACGCGTTAGTGTATTATAAAGGCTGGGTATTTTCACGGGTCGCTCAAAGTCAGACTAAGGGTAAAGGGGCCGTCGAGTTCGCTCATGCGATCGTAGATCAGCACATAGCGCCCAGCCGGCAGACTGCCCAGGGCAACGTCTTGGTTGCCGCGCCATAAGAAGCTGCAGGCGAGGTCGACGGGTAAGGTGCACGATGCCGTGCGCAAGTAAATGGAGGAGCGCCCGCCGTAGGGAACAGCGGCGCGCACTTGAGCTGGTGCGCTAAGGGTGAAGGCGAAAAATGCGTCGCGCCCCTCAAGGGTAAACCCACAACTACCGCGGGCAGAATCCGAAAGCCCCTCGCTGTTTGAAGCGATGGTGATACTGCCGCGTTCGTTCTCCGGTAAGGGGATTTCGGCCATCTCGGCACCGCAGCCGTCTCCGGCCGCGACAAAGGGTAGGCGCTCATCGGCGGCCCCGATCGAAGCTTCCAGGCGAAACGGGGAGCCCCCCGAGAAGCTGCTCATCGAATCAACGCTGAGCGTATAAATCCCGGCGTCGAGATCGACTTCAATGCGGTCTTGATACTGCGCTCGAGCGTCGTCGTCGCAGAGTAATTCGCTGGCCGCGCCGCAAAGCCGGCTGAGGCTGAGGAGATGGTCGCTGCGCAGGCCGGACTCGTTGGGTAAGGTGGTCAGATCAAAGCGCACCAACCCACCGCCTTCGGGAACCTGGACAAAATAGTGTACATCGCCTGATAGCGCGCCGCCGCAACTGCTCTGGGCGTTGTGATGTGCGCCTTCGGTGCTGCCTAAAATCTCCAGCGTTTGGCTGCGGTTGAGGCGGATGGCCCCCGGATTGGCACAGGTATCGTTGCTGGGCGGAGCGCCGACAGGCATGATTTGGTAACGGCTGGTGCTGTGCGCACCTCCCAACACCCGCAGCAGGTAATCGCCTCCGTTTGGAAGGTCGTATTCGAGATCTCCGCCGGTACCGGCGACGCTGGTTGAGGCCAGCGGCAATTCAGCGCCTATCGCAAACAGCTCCATGGAGATCGCCGCTTCGCTGTTCGAAAAGCGCCGCAAGCGTACCCGGCCGGGCCCTGCCGGCACGGTCATTGAGAACCAATCGGCGTCGCTACAGGCCGAATAGATGTTCGAACTGCGGTTCAGCGTCAGACTGTTAGCTCCCTCTCGCTCGTCGTCGGCCGGGTCGAAGTTGTCCGGGGTACAAGCACCTCCGGCAACCAATTCCAGTTCGACTCGGTAGCTGCTGCGTGTGACACCGCCGGCGCCGACCAGGAGGTAGCGCCCGGGTTGCCCCAAGCGTTCGCGGTCGAGACGCAGAACGGCGCCGCTCCGTCGCAGCGGGAAGTTTTGCCCGCTCGGCGCGCGCAGCGCCCAGGCAGAGCCTTGGCCTTCGAGTTCTTGCACGCTCAGGTGGATGCCGTCGTCGCCCTGGGCGTCAAAGGCGAAATGATCAAGATTGCTCGGGCAGAGAATTCCTTCTTTGGCGTCGTTGCTGAGCATGGTGGCAAAATCGGTTTGGTCGTCGGGCTCAGCGCTGTCGTCTTCGCAATTGCCAGAAGGCGCAAAAAGGCCGACCCTTAAACTGTAGGCGGAGCCGCTGCCACGCAGGCCAACAAACAGTCTATCGTCGGCAATCGCATGCCCCAACAAGCCGCGGGAAAAGCGTTCTGTTAAACGAGTTTCTTCGCCCAGAAGCCGGCCGCTCGCATCGCGTAGGCTAATGAAAACCTCTTCTGCACCGCCTTGTTCGAGCATGAACCCAATGCCTTGCCCGTTGGCAGCTTGCAGGCTGTATAGGTCTAGGTCTTCGTCGTCTCCGGCCACAGGACAAAGGCTACCATTGATCGGGCTGCCCAAGGCTAGCGGTAGTGCTAGGTCCGGGTTGTGGTTCGGTTCAGCGTCAATACTCGGGCAAAAATCGTCGAGGTGCTGTACCGCTAGATCGTAGCGCAGCGGCTCGGGGCTCATGATATGCACCAACAGGTCTTCACCGATGGGCTGGCCGAGCAGAGCCGCGACGATGCGCCCGCTTTCGAGAGCGCCGACGGCAAGCACCCGCCTGGCGTTGGCGTCGTAAAGGGTAAGCAGGGGCATGTTCTCGGGGGCAATCGGTGCTCCCGCTGCGCGCAAACGCAGCATGATGGCGCGTTTGCGTAGGCGAACTTTGTACCAATCACCCGCACCGCAGGTCCACAGCCCTTTGCGCACGCCGCCGATGCGCCGCGCCTCAAGAGGCCGGTTGTTCGGCTCAAGTTCATCGTCGTCGCAAGGGCTCGGCGGACCGCAATTCCGATCCTCGCCGCAGGTCAGCCCGTCGACGCAGTCCCAATCCTCTTCGCAGACGGCGCTGCTCTGGCAAAGTCCTTCGCTGCCGCAGATCTGATTACCAACGCAGGAAGCCATCTCGTCGCCCCAGCAATCGTAGCAGCCGCCGCGCACGCAGATGCGGTCGTTTCGGCAATCTTCGTCCTCTTCGCAAACTTCCGGCTCGATGCAGTCGAGGAATTCAGCGTCGCAGCTTTGCAGTCCTGTGCAGCCGCAGGCGTTGGCGCCGATGGTTTGACGTCCGCTGTCAGGGGTCCCAGCATCAATGATACCGGCATCGCTGAGCG
>JAPKCE010000279.1 GCA_028823075.1 Myxococcota bacterium | reverse complement strand
GGGAATCTTTCTGTCTATCGCAGTAATGGTGGCGAGGCCTTATCGGTTTTCAGCAGACTCGATTTTTCGGGTAGTCCATCGGGTTTAAAGATGGCCGACCTTGACGCTGACGGCGACCTTGACCTTTTGGTCTACAACCGCAGCAGTAGCTGCCAACAAGTGATGCTCGGCGACGGGGAGGGCGGCTTTCAGGCAGGCGTTTGCGTCGATTTCTCAAATGTCTTAGCTCTGGCCGATGTCGATACCGGCGGCCGCCCAGAGGTGGTGTCGGTTGCTAATGGAAATGAACTGCAAATTCACGCCATCGAAGAAGACTTTTCTTTTCGCTTCCTGCGTTCGGTGCGCGTTGCCGGTCTCGGACGGATTTATCGCGGTGCTGCACTTGATGCCGATGGCGACGAGCATATCGATCTGGTGGTCGCGGGTGTTTTCGGTGATCAAAGCCGGGTAGCAACGCTTATTAATAATACTCAGGGCGTGCTGATTAATTGCAACTTGAGTGAGCCGCTAGCTGCAAACCCGTTTCTGTTTGCTGACCTGGATGGGGATGGCGGTTTCGACCTGATCTCGGTGGCGATCGAGGCCCAGCGAACCGTTTATCGCGTGTTTTGGCAGGAATTTCCCGAGCAGGCCTGCGGCAATGGAGTGCTTGAAGAGGACGAACGTTGCGATGATGGCAACACCGACGACGGTGACGGCTGTTCCGCAGCCTGCATTAGCGAGTCGGACGGAGTCTGCACGCCGGAGCGTTACGACGGCACTCAGATGGCCGCGTTGGCAACAACTCTATGGTCATGTTGTGGGCGAGGGGAGCACGAGTACACACCCACAACAACATCCGTGACGTTGCCCGGCGACGTTCCCGCTACCGCGCTGCTGCTCAACCAATTAGAAAGCAACTATTCGTCGTTTAACGGCTGGGCTGGTCAGCGGCGATGGTATGAGGGCCACAGCATCGCGGTTTGGGCTAAACCTCGGAACGACGGTATGGCTTGTTTGCTTGCCAGGTTTGGTCCCCCATCTCCAGGAAACCCGTGGCACCGGCAGCGAGCTACTCTTTGCTGGGACCGGCGTAACCAGCGAATTTCAACGTGGGTTCAAGGTCGAGAGCAGCATCTTCAAGCAGCAAACTTTGGTGACGCTTGGGTACGGCTCGGTTTCGAAGCAGATGTCGCGAATCGGCGCATCCAGTTCTTTATAAATGGCCAGCGTATTCAGGAGCATAATTATTCGCAACCCGGCGATGACGTGAGCGTAGCTTTGCTTAGTAGCACCCGCGACACAGGCACCACCTCTACACTTTTCGCTGACCTGGCCATCGGTTTGGACCGCTACGAGGTTTGTTTCCCAGCGCCTGCTGAAAATGGTGGCGGGGGCTAAGGATCAGTCGATCGACCTGGCGCAAGTCTCTTTACGTCGTGTCTGTGAGAAGGCGAGAGAATGACGGATAGCGACAAGGCCACAAACCTGCTCAAAGTCGGCCTGGATAGGGATGGTTGGAAACTCGATGATCGCTCTCGCCACGATTGCTGCACTGTTGGCATTGATTCGATATAGGTTCCGGGGCCCGAAAGGGCGCCGGCGTCGTGGCTCTGTGGCAAAGACCCCCGCCAACGATGGCGAGAACAAGGAAAACCGAGGGGAATGACTTGCTAAAATATGGTGATCATGCACGCTTTGACTTCCCTCATTCAGAGTTTGTTTGCCGCACGGTAAGTAAACATTAATAGGATATTTTATGGCACGGCCCAAACGCGACCCAGAGTTGATGCGCGGCGAGATTCTCGACGCCGCCGAACAGCTTTTGCTCGATGCCGGCCCTAAATCTCTAACCTTACGTAAAATCGCTGAGCGCGTCGGTGTTTCGCATCCGGCGCTGCTCTATTATTTTGATGGGCTCAGTGATTTGCTCGAAGCGCTGCGTCAGCGCTCGTCACGCACGCTGCGGACCGCGCTGCTCACTCAACTTGGCGGCGTTGGCAGCGCAGCCCAGCGCGACGCCTCGCTGCATCAAACCCTGGGTGAGCTGAGCAGCCCCAAGCAAGGCGTGCTGCTGGCTTGGCTGATCGCCGAGGGCAAGCTGCCCTTTCCGCCGGCCGAGGAGCGCGGGCTAAAGGCCGTGGTCGATCGTTTGGCCTTGGTCACCAAGCATGACCGAGCGGCGCTCGAAGACGTGGTTGAGTTGGTGGTTTTGGCGAGCATCGGCGAGGCTTTGGTCGGCAAGGCCGTACGTGAGCGACTCGACCGAGCCAGCGACGAAGGCGACTTTTCCGAGCGGCTAATGCGCCTGGTGCAAGGCTATCTCAACGCGACGCGCCAAGGCGACTAAGGGTTCTGGCAGTCAGGAGATCCCTGATCATGGCATATATTCGTGCGGCAGCATCCGTTGTTCGGGCAAACCGGCGCACCGGGGACGTCACATTCGCCGGCCTCGCCTAGAACGCAGCGAAAGTCTGTGCAGAGTTGGTCTTCAGGGCACGGGTTGCCATCCGAGCATTCCGGAGGTTCGCAGGCACCGGCCATGCAGATCTCTCCGTCAGGGCAGTCGGTATTTTCCACGCAGCCGGGTTGGGGGTCAGCGACACAGTCGCCGCCGTCGCAGGTTTCGCCATCACAGCATGGATGTTGATCATCGCATTCGAGCCAGCGGCAGCGACCCAGATGACAAAATTGAGGTCCGCCATCGTCGACTTCGCCGCATTGGTTTACAACAGCCTCGTCGCAGGCACTGCAATTGGTCAATTGCGGGTGGCAATCACCCTCATGACAGTATTCTCCGTCAGCGCAGTCCGAGGAATCTTCACAGGGATCCGGTACACATATCTCTTCATCGCAGCGCATGCCCGGCCCGCATTCGGCGTCCTCTATGCATTCTGGCACAATGCAGACGCCGTCCATGCAACGCTCGCCTAGTTCGCAGTCACCCTCGGTGCGGCAGCCAACCTCACATTCGCAACCCGAGCAACTAACAGCGTCGTTGACCACAGCACCGTCGGCGTCACGACACACGCAAATAGAGCCGTGCGTGCCACAGTCGTTGTCCTTTAAACAGATCGGTTGGTCCGTATTTACAGGTGGCGTTGTTTGATCGGGCCGCTCAACCCCAACACCCCCACCAATGGCACCGCCGCCACCGCAGGTCAGCGCGACGCCTTGGCCGACAGCCGTCACTTCGGTGTTTTCTCTAGAATCAATTTTAGGACCAATAATCGTCGCACTAATATTGTTGTTCGAGCCAGGGATGTATACTCGGTGGATATGACGCTCGACGCGGGCTTTGCTCGAAGCTTTCGCTGTGGTTGTTGTTCCATTCAAGAACGTAAATATGTCCGTGCCGGTGACTGTTTCTACTTCTTGCGCTAGAAGGCAGCGATCGGCTGGCGCGGTTGTTGTCATCTCGGTTTTTGCATGCATTGGAAGACGCGACACGGTAATTTCGATGGTTCCGCCTTCTTCTGAATAGTTATCAAGAAGCGAAACGCCTCCTGACAGACTAAGGCCTGCTGAGTTGACCAATGTAATATCAAAGTCCTCTTTGCTCTTTGAGTAGCCATCTGCCGGCGAGCTATAGTCACCAAAAAGGCAGTGTTCAATTAGTGCTGCAAGGCACTCAGGGGGAGCACTGATGGTGCAGCCTGCTGAAACGGTAACTCCTGGCAAACTACTGGTGCTTACCGACCCATTAACATCAAAATAGCAGTTTTGGCTTATTGCACCGTCAGGACATTCACGGGCGACTTCGTCAGGTAGTTCACCACCGCAAGCCTCTCTAGCTTCATTCTTATCTGGCTGGATCTCGGCAACAACTTTCATTGGGCCGGCTTCCCCCGCCTGCCCAGTGCCCCAATTAGAAACCATTTCGACTTCCGCAAGTGCCTTTGCTGCCGGTGTCACAG
>JAPKCE010000278.1 GCA_028823075.1 Myxococcota bacterium | reverse complement strand
GCACCATGATCTGCTTGCCCGAAGCTCCGAAGGTCTGGATGGAAGCGTTTTCGTAACCCATCTCTTCTACGGCCGAACGAAGCTCGGCCATGGGCGGCACGCTCTTGAAGGAGAACAGCATCTCGGTGCCGCCTTGAAAGTCGATACCGAAGTTGAGCCCTTTGAGGAGGAGCAGCGCAACGGCGCAGATCACCAAAGCAACCGATCCCATACCAAAAGGGCGGGCGTTGCTGATGAAGGCGAAAGTCGGATTGGGTTTGACTAACTGCATGATCAGACCCCCCCACGGTTGAGGCTGATGCCGATGGGAAGTTCCCTCTCGGATGAGCGCAGGTAAAGTTCAAACAGGGTGCGAGTCACGTAGATAGCGGTGAACAGCGAGGCGATAATACCGACCACCAAGGTCACCGCGAAGCCTTTGATGGGGCCCGAACCGTATTGCCACAGAACCAAGCCGGCGATGCCGGTGGTGATGTTGGCATCGATGATGGCGCTCATCGCGTTGGCGTAGCCAACTTTTAACGCTGTTCGTGCCGTTTTCCCGAGTAAGAGTTCTTCTCGAATACGCTCGAAGATAATTACGTTGGCATCCACCGCCATACCCACCGTGAGCACCATGCCGGCGATACCGGGCAGGGTGAGGGTAGCGCCGAACATGGACAGAACGGCCATGATGAACACCAGGTTGAGCACCAAGGCGATGTTGGCAATGAAACCGGCGAAGCTGTAGTAGATCAGCATGAAGATGATCACGGCGATGCCGCCGATGGTAATGGCAGCACGCCCTGCGGCGATGGAATCTTCACCCAGCGAGGCGCCGACCGTACGATCCTGAGCGATGGTCACGGGCGCCGGCAAGGCACCCGACTTGAGCACGATCGCCAAGTTCTCAGCTTCTGCGAACTGCTTTTGACGCTCGCCGAGGGTGCCCAGAGTAATCTGGCAACTACCACCCATGATCGGTTCGTTGATCACAGGAGCCGAATCGACCATGCCTTCGAGCACGATGGCGAAGCGATTCCCGACATTCTTTGAGGTGAGTTTACCAAAGGTGGTTTTGCCGACCTCGTTGAACACCAACTGCACATCCGGACGGCCGCTGCGGGGATCGGTACCGACGAAGGCATCGACCACATGATCGCCGCTGAGCGGCACCGAGGCGGTGAGAATATAGGTGCGATAAAGTCTTTCGGTCGCTGTTCCGGGAAGCTCTCCTTCACAGATGCGCGCCAAACCGGCGCGCCGAGAGGGGTCGAGTTCTTTGATGGCGACCATTTTATCGCTGCCCACCTTGGCGCTCAGCGCTTCGGTCAGAGCGTCGCGATCGAGTCCGGCAAGGAAGTTGTCGTTGCCGCTGCCGCCGCCGGGCTTGGAATAAGTCGAGATGCAGCGCACCGCGCCAGCGGGGATGTCGGTAGGTCCAAGCTGGCTAATGGTGCCGTCTTCGTCGAGTGACATACGGAATTCAAGCTGCGCCGTGCGACCAAGCAAGCGCCGTGCCTCTTCGGGGTTATCGTAACCGGGAAGCTGCACGACGATCTGGTTTTCGCCACGCGCCGAGATCTGCGGCTCGGCGACGCCCAGGCTATCCACACGATTGCGAATCGAGCGCATGGCTTGGCTAATAGCGTCTTTCTTAAGCCGCGTAACGAACTCATCTTTGAGCCCCATCGCCATGCTGGTGTCGCCCTTTTCGATGATCTCAAACTCAATATTTTGAAGTGAGTCGAGGTACGCTTTCTGCGCCTCTTCATTATCAAAATTAAGCTCGATCGTGCGCAGGTCTTCTCGCACCTTAGCGACACCGGCGATCTTATCACGATCGAAACGTTCGGTGATGCGCTGGCGCAGACGGTCGACTTTGTTGTCCATCGCCTTTTCGAGATCCACCGACAGCACAAGGTGAATACCACCCGCCAAATCGAGGCCCAAGTTAACATGCTTTTGGGGCAGGTAGCTCGGCACCATCTCGCTGAAGGCCTCGGAGCGCTTGCGCACCGCGGCAGTCTGCTCGTCGTCGAGGTCAAAGAAGATGACGGTGGGGGCCACCAACACGATGGCTGCGATTATGCTCCCAACCACCACGAGCATGCGCATGCGAATTTCGCCTATGTTCATGTTCGGTCCTTACTTTTCGGACGGGCTGTAGGGCCCGGCCAGGTTGCGCAGTAAAAAGCGTACCTTCGTGTCACGGGCGATCTCGAGAATCACCACGCCAGAGTCAATAGAAACGATCTTACCGATCATGCCGCTGTGGGTCAGCACCTGATCGCCGGCCTTCACACGCGTTAGAAAGCCAGCATGTTCTTTATGCTGCTTTTGTTGCGGGCGAATGAGCAGGAAATAAAACACCGCTACGATGATCAGCAGCGGCATAAGCCCTAGCAAACCGTCGGAGCTAGCTGCCGGCGCTGCGGATGCAAACAAAGGAACGATGGGCACGAAAGGGCTCCAAGCCGGCCCAGAAGAGTTGGGCTGCGGGCGGCTCCCCTAGCAAAGCATTTAGGGCGACTCAACTGGCAATTTCCTAGCCTTTAAACAGTCTTCGCCTGACGTCGGCGCCGTACGGCGTGAAAGCCGAAAAGAACGAAACTCGCAAAGAAGCCAAACGAGGCGACAACGGGGCCGATGACGCCCGTCGCGAGGCCCTTAAACATCACCATCGGGCCGATCATACAACGGACGGGACTGGCGGGGTCATACACCACAAAGCGCTTGGCCTTGGGCTCGTCGCAATCGGCCTTCATCTGGCCTCCACAGGTCCATTCTTTGCCCGCGGCGTCGGTAAAATCGACCAACACCACTTTAGCGTGCCCGCGGGTTTTCGTACAAACTCGGGTGACGCCCTGCGTCTCAACGCCCACCTCGACCATGTAATTGACGGTGAGCATGTGCTCGGCTGCCGGCCATCCGAGGTAGATGGCAAAGACCAAACATAGGGTCGATGCGATGGCCAGGCTGCCGATGCCACCGGGTCTGTCTTCGCGAGGGGGCTGATTCTTCATGGGCAACTGTTAGGAGCAAACGCTGGCTCCGTCTAGGGCATGCTTTGCTCGGCCGCTTGCAAGGCTTGCTGCGCTTGGTCGAGCTTGGGCGCTACAGCGAAGAGCAACTCGCGATTGCGCAAATGCGTGACTTTGCCAACGCGCTTCCCCTTGAGGTTGTGCTGACCAATCTGCGCGCCAACGTAGCGCTTGTACTCAAAGCGAGTCAGCGCCACCTCGCCGTGGGGACGCAGCAATTCGAGCATCTCGTCCTCGCTGATAAAGCCTTCGTTGTTGAAGGAGACGAGCAGAGTTCGGGCATCGAGCGCGCTCAGCAGGGCGCTCATCGCCTGGTGAATACGGCGTTTGGAATTGTAATCCGACTTACGCTCGCGCACGTCGCTGCGCTTACAGGCGATCCCGTAAACTTCGGGCTGATCCCAAAGCACCAAGCTCTCCCAAACATGATAATTGCCGATGTAGCTATGTTGGTTGTAGGGCGGGTCGAGGTAGGCAAGCTCGACCGGCCCTGCCCGGAGCGCCGCCTCGGCAGCGTCGAGTCGAGTCACCGAGCCTTGGCCAAAGAGCAGTTGCGGCAGGCGTAACTCAAGCGGCTTAAGGGCGCGCTTTGCCCACTGTTTTAAGTAGGCCATCTGTAAACCGGTGGTCGAATCGACGCGATCGGCAGCCTCCATCAGCGCCGTGAGCATAATGCTGTGCATCGGCTCGTCGAGCTTGAGTTCATCGAGGCGCAGACGCATGCCTTCGATGCGAGCGCCGTTGTCCGGGTGGAAAAAGCGTGAATCTTCACACCAAGTTTTGGTGAAATGCCCGTGAACTGCCGGGGCTTCGGCTAAGATAGCTAGAAACTCAGCGGCGGAGCTTCTATATTCTGCGGCGTCAGCTTGCACATAACAGCGC
>JAPKCE010000277.1 GCA_028823075.1 Myxococcota bacterium | reverse complement strand
CCAAACCCAACGATGCGCAAGGGTACGGCAGCCGCTGCGTGCAAAGCTGTGTCTTGCGGGTTGAAAATGGCCGCTACGCTCTCGGGCACAACCACCAAAACCAAGCCGAGCAAGGCCATCATACCACCGCCGACTAGGACCGTCATCCAACCATCTTTGGCAGCCTCTTCGGGATGCCCTGCGCCCATCTGTTGGCTCACTAAGGTCGCCGCAGCAGCACCAAAGCCAAAGCCGGTCATAAAGAACACCATCATCACGGCGATGATCACCTGGGTCGCAGCTTGATACAAACTGGTGGTGATACCGATGTTCATGGCCGCTTCGTTGAGCGCGGTTTGACTGAGGCTCGCCACCGCAATACCGGCTTCGCTCAAGCTCTGAGCGACGCGCTGCGAATCGAGATCGGCGACCACCTTATCGAAAAGTAAAAACCCGCCCGTCATGATGGCAGTCGCCAGCGCATTCGGTAAGCTGAACACGAAGATACGGCGCATCAAAGACAAGTCGAGGTTACGCCAGCTCCACAACTTAAAGCTCTTAAACTCGCCCAGCCCACTCCAAATGACCAAGGCGCCGAGCCCGAGCAAGGCGGAGAGCGCCGAGGCCCATGCGGCGCCGACGGTCTCTAGGCGGGGCATGCCCCAGGCGCCAAACACCAAACCGTAGTCCAAGATAACATTAAAGGCGTTCATCACCACGGCGATGACCATGAAGATCCAGGTCTTCCCGAGGCCATCGAAGAAGGCGCGTTGGGAGGCAGTCCAGACGATGAGAACCAGCGCCGCTAAGCGCACCTCGCTGTAGGCGATGCCCGTGCTGATAACCCCGTCGGCGCCCGCTGAAATGTAACCGAAGAGCGAAGGTAAACTGAGAATGGCAACGAAGGTAAAGATGATGCTCAGCACCAACGATACCACCACCGAGTTAAATGCCACCTTGCCCACTTCGGCGCCGTCACCCTCACCGTAGCGACGCGCCACCATAGCTTGAGTGCCGATGGCCAAAGACGACAGCATGCCCGCATACAGCCACAGCACTTTGGTCGAGATACCCACCGCCGCCTGTCCATCACTGCGCACCGAATCGAGCATCTGGTTGGCTTTCGCCGCCGCCTCCGGTGCATATTGCGGGTCCATGGCGGTGCCAATTTGACCGATGAAAAACAGGTCGACTTGATTGATTAAACCCTGAGTCACCAAGGCGATAGCGCTGGGCAGCGCGATCAGTAAAATACGGTATAGACGAGGAGACAAGAAGGCCGCCCAGGCAGGAGGTGAAGGGTTGAGATCTACCGTCTTCAAGCTCATCTCCTGAGGTAAACGGACAAGGCGACGAGCGCTTACTTTGGCGCCCGGCTTGTTAGACGCGGCACCCTGCCAAAGGCAAGCTGCAGATGCGCCTTATTTACTCACGCTCCAACCCTCGGGCAAGGCCAAGGCAGCGAGCTGGCCGGCGCTTACGTCACCCTCAAGATGCACAAACCAAGCGCCATCGGCTGTTTTCCAGAGCGCCTCTTCAGAGGGCGAGCGGCGAAAGTTAAAAGCCTGATGACGCACGCTGACCGGCGTCAACTGAACCTCTCCGGGATCACCGCTGCGATGCACGCTGATGCCCGGAATTACCGGTAGCGCACGCCCCCATCTCGGCTGCTCCATGGCCGCAGGCAAATCCACTGCGAGCAAGGCCAAGCGGTTTTTATCGGATAACCAGACGCGGCTGGGAAGCTTTGCTTGCAAGCCTTCAGGCAAAGGTACGATCTCGGCCAGTGCGCTGCGCACCGGGCCGCCTCCCGCGGCTTTTGAAACCGCCGCTATGAGTTTACTGAACTGTGCCAGCGCCGGCTGTTGTAGCCAGCCGCCCGCCTGCCTTTGCAGAATCAAGGTCACGGTTCGGGGCTGGGGCTTGAGAAACTGCGGCGCTTTGATACGCATCTTGAGCGGCCCTTTTATAGAACCGAAAGCGCGCAGCTTGAGCAGGGTCAAAGCCAACAACTCACGAGCCTTTGCATCGCTTAGGTCCAGAGGCGACGGGGTATGCAAAATGATTGTTACAGGGCTCTTCGTCTTAAGCTCAGGTTTGGCGCAGCGCTGAAAGCCGACAAGAACCAAAACCAGCACCACGCTCAACCCAACGAAAGCACGGATCATGGCGAGATACCAAAACGGCGCGCCTCGGCGCGCAGCCATTCGTTATGACGCTGCATCAATTCCGTTAATACTTCTTGGCCAGCGGGTGACTGCGGCTGGTCGATGAGCTCGCCGAGGCCGCTCAACACATCGCGCGCTGCACTGGGCAGTTGCTCACTAAGCTCTTGGGCGCAGTCCCACGGGGCTCGCCGGGCTTTGTCGCCACCAACCACCTGGCGCAGACCCTTTTGAACGCATTGTTCATAGGCCTGAAGTTCGGCCAGAGTCGGTTTGCTAAGGTTGAAACCCATCATCGCAAAACTGAGCAGCACCATGCCAGCTGTGGCGTACCCCAGACCGTCGAGAACACGAAAGAGCCGCCGCTGCCGCAAGCCATGAACCAAACCAAGCACCAAACCACCGCCGACGAATCCGCCGAGATGGGCGCCGTGAGCGACGCCGCCGACGATCATGCCAAAGACCGTCACGTAAACGATGATGCGCACCATTTCGCGGGTCAGATCGTTTTTCCAAGTGCGAGAGCGGATGATACCCAGGCCAGCGAGGGCTCCGATTAGAGCCATGATCGAACCACTAGCACCGAGGACAGGGTTGCCGAGCGCGAGTTCGGCAGCCGAGCCAATGAACCCTCCGAGGATATAGATCAGCAGAAACCCGCGGCTGCCGAAAGTCTGTTCGGCGGTGGGCCCCAACTGCGCCAAAAAATACATGTTGAAGCCGAGATGAATCAGACCGCCGTGCAGAAACAAACAGGTGATCATGCGCCAATAATCGCCGCTGAAGACGAGTTGAGGAACCTGTAAACCAAGCTGTAATTGCACGGAGTTGCTCGGGGAAAGCATATTGAAGAGGCCGCCGCCAACCAACTCGCCTCCACCGACCAGGGTGACACCCAAACCGATGATAAAAAGCGCCACATTGAGCAAGAGCACGAGGCGCCACCAGGGCATGGTTTGCCCGGCGCCTTTGGCCTGGCGCATGCTGCCGTGCATGAGCCGGCTAGACATGCCCAGATTGGCACCGCATTGATAACAGGTCTCATCCTCGGCGCCGACTAATTTACGGCACTTGGGGCAAAGTTGCGGGCGTTTTACCACCTATAATTCCTCATTATTGGAACGTCGCTTACCAATGCACAAGCAGATCTCGGAGATCATTCTCGAGGTCAGCGCAAAGCATTTTGAGTTGCCTTTGCGGGTGTAGCAAACCAGCCCCACGGCGCGCAGCACGCTGAGATGTTTGGAGGTGTTGGCGTGGCTTAGCCCGGTGGTTTCAGCAAGTTCACCGACGCAGCCTTCTTTTTCACTCAACTCATTGAGCAGGCGCAAACGGCTCGGATCGCCCATCGCTTTAAACAAAGCGGCCATCTGTTCGAGATGCTCGGTGTCGATCGGTTTGTCGTCGGGCATGAAAGGAATCAACTATGCGGTTATATAGGCAAGTTAGGGTCTACTCAGGCGAAGCGCAAGGGTGAGCTAGGGTCGCAAGCGGTCCATAGTACGAGCAAAAGGAATCGTTTCTCGGACATGATGCAAACCGCAAACCCAGGCGACAGTACGCTCTAAACCCAAACCGAACCCAGCATGCGGAACCGAACCGTAGCGCCGCAGATCGGTGAACCAGGAAAAGTCTTCAGGATCGAGTTCATGCTTGTCGATGCCTGCGAGCAAAGTCTCTAGTTTATCCTCGCGTTGACCTCCGCCGATGATCTCACCATAACCCTCGGGCGCCAGCACATCGACGCAGCGCGCGAGGCGCGGGTCA
>JAPKCE010000276.1 GCA_028823075.1 Myxococcota bacterium | reverse complement strand
GCCGTGCTGGGCTATGCCGACGCGGTCCGGGTCGCTCGCTCGCGCGACGGACGCTTCGTGGCTGAGTCGCAGCAAGCCCGGAATGAGAATCATACCGACACCAAAGTTATCATCGAAAGTAAAGCGGCTGAGATCGTCGTTTTCGGGGTTGCGATCGGCGCTGGCATAGCCGCCTTCGAGTTCGATGGCGAGGCGACGGTTCATGGTCTCAAAGCCGGCAATTGCGGCGCCACCAAAAGCGCTAACGCTCATGGAATCTTGCCCTTGAGCAAAGACACTTTCAGATAAAGAGCGGTCGGTGTCGCCCAGCAGATAGGCTGCCTCAAAAGCGAAACGCCAGCGGTCCGAGGCGCCGACTATGCCTTCGAAGCTACCCGCTAAGTCCAGCAGCAAGGCGCGTAAAAAGCTGCCGTCAGCGTCTTTTTGGCGGCGGTAAGCGCTGTACATGCCCACCCAGTTGTTGGCCTTCGGGCGGTAGCGTAAAACAGCCACAGCTTGCTGCGCTCGGTCACCGGCGAGCAGGTTGGCGTTTTCGTCGCTAAGCACATAGGCGCCGCTCAACCCGGCGGTGAGCTTTCCGACCTTGGCGGCGTAGGTTAGCCCCGCGGCGGTGTCGGAGGGTTTCCTAAAGGTGAAGTCGTGCGTCAGGCCTTGGTAGGCCGAGCGTCCACCCGCCACGATGCCCAAGCCCCAGCGCGACTCCGTGGCGCCGAGACGCCAAAGCCCGACCGGCGAGAGCAGTTCGAGGTAGGCGTGGCGTAAGGCCGCCGCAGTGGTTTCGGTTTTGCTGGCATCTTTAGGGCTGATGCTGTCAAAATCGTAGATCGAAAAACTCAATGAGCCTTTTAGTTTGGCGCTGTCGTAGCGAGCGCCGGCGCGAAACCGTTGGCGAAAACCATCGGAAAACCGCAGGTTTTCGGGTGCTCCGCTGATACCTGAATCGGCCTCATAAGCGACATTCCACGAACCTGGAAAGCTCCAGACCCCCTTGGCTTTGTGGGGGGCTGTAGCAGCTGCTAAGTTCGGTGTTTTTTGGGTGTCTGGCCCGATGCGCGCTTCCAGGCGTTCGTCGGCAAAAGACGGTGCGGCAGACAGAATAAAGAGGGTAAGCAAGGCTAAACGCAAGGGTACAGACCTCCAATAAGCGCTGCTGCTTAGCGCTAAAGAGGCTGGATTTCTATAAGCTTTGTATAACCGTCGCAGCAAGTTCTTGCGCGTTGTCGTTAATCCCTAAAAGATAGTTTTATGAGCCCCTCCCAATTAAATGCGCCCGATGGCGACGTCACTTTTGTATTTACCGATATCGAGGCCTCCTCGGCGCTTTGGGAAGCAGCATCCGACGGTATGGCGCGCGCTTTGCGCGAGCATGATGTGTTGATGCGTGAGGTGGCAGCGACAACAAGAGGCTACGAGGTTAAAGCCGAGGGCGATGCTTTTATGCTGGCCTTTGAAAGCCCCCAAGATGCTTTGGAATTTACGCGGCTTGCTCAGGATAATTTGGCGCGCTTGGGTTGGCCCGAAGCTTTGGAAAATGCTCAGGCCGAGCGCGGTATGCAGGGGCCTCTTGGCCTGCGAGTGCGCATGGGTGTGCATGCGGGGCCGGTGGAGATGCGCGTTAACCCGGTGACCGGGCGCGCTGACTACTTTGGTTCTGCCGTCAACATCACGGCGCGGCTATGCGACATGGGTCATGGGGCCCAGGTATTAGTCTCCGTGTCGACGCTCGAAGGCCTGGCGACAGTTCAGGGGATGGTCAGCCGCGAATTAGGGCCGGTTAGCGTACGCGGTATGAAGGCCAAGGTCCTCGTGCGCCAATTTGTCTCTTCGTCCTGGTGGCCTATAGAGTTTCCGGCCTTACGCCTAAAACAGTTGATCTCGGTTACGCCTGAGGCTCGAAAGCCCCGCTCGGTTGATCTTGAGGGCGGTCTGGAGGCGGTGGCCGATCAACTCTACGCTCGCGTGCAAGTGACTCGCCTGGCAGGGCATCAAAGTGAAGCCTTGCGTCACATCGATGCACTCCAGGCAGTGGCTCATTGGTTGGGCGGCGTCCAGCGCATTGCCGAATGTGCTTTGGAGCGTTCGGCGGTGCTTGGCAATTCGCTGAAGTTCACGGAGGCGCTTGCGGTTGATGAAGAGTTGTTGGAGCTTTTGGACTCCGGAGAGCATAAGAGGTTATATTGCCAGGCATTACTGGCAAAAAGCACGAACCTAAGACAGCTTTACCGTTATCCGGCGGCTCGCCGGGTCGCGCAGCAGGCGCTCAGTCTTTCCTGGCAGAATAAGGACATAAAAAGCACCGCTCAGGTACGCTGTACCCTAGCCGAACTCGATCGTATGGAGGGTAACTCCGCACAGGCAGAGTCAGGCTTTCGCGCTGCCTTAAGTGTCCTTCGAAAACTCGGGGATAGAAGAGATACTCGTCAATATGAGTTCTTTCTCGGCGTCCTTCTCGTCGAGAAAGGCTCGGCCGAGGGCTTGAAAATCCTGCAGCGCCTTGAGGCTCACAATCTCGAAATTAACGCCACGCTCACCGTGGCCGCTATTCGCAACAACATGGCCCTCTACTACTTAGATCACGTCCAAGCGGATGAGTTCTTTAAGGTTCAAGCAGAAGCGCAGTCCGTGTTTAAAAGTGTTGGGCATCTCGATGGGTTCGCTGCAGCCGACATGAATGTCGCCTGTATGCACCTCGCTCTCGGAGATTACGATCAAGCCAACCAGGCTCTCGCTCGCTCCGCAGAGATCTTTCAGATCGACGCCTTGGAAGGCAGCGATATCGAGGGGACAAGCCTGCTCGCTTGGATTGCCTTGCAGCGCGGTGATACGACTTTAGCGACGAAGGCGATGAACTATTTACAAGTCGCAGCACCCAAAGTTCCTGATCTGCTCGGCCCCATGGCGCTAAATCTGACGCGGGGCTTAGAGTTGGCGCTGGACGAAAAATGGGCGGCTATGCTCAGTTGTTTAGACGAAGATGGAATTCCAGATTCGGTCACTTTTCGGGCGTTGTGGCGCTCGATGAGGGCTTTCGCTAACGAAAGATACTTTCGCGGTAATAGCTGAGCTCGGCGATGGAGCTGCGAATATCGTCCATGGCGCGATGGGCATCATCTTTTGGCCAGGGCTTAAGATCCGGGTACCAACGCTTGGCCATCTCTTTAAAGCTGCTCACGTCAACGTGGCGATAATGCAAGAAGGCGTCGAGGTTCTTCATGTATTGGCGAATAAAACGGCGATCTTGACCGATGGAGTTGCCGGCTAGAGGCGCAGCTCCTTTGGCGACCCATTCGGCTAAAAACTCCAGGGTCTCTGCTTCCGCTTCATCGTTGCTGATTTGGCTGGAGCGTACCTTTTCGGTAAGCCCCGAGCGGCCATGTTGATCGATGCACCATGCGTCCATCTTGGCCATTTCGACCTCAGGCTGATGGATGATGATTTCGGGTCCCTCAGCGATGATGTTGAGGTCACCATCGGTAACGAGGGTGGCAATCTCAATAATGACGTTGATCGAGGGTTCTAGGCCTGTCATTTCCAGATCGATCCAGACTAGGCGTTGATCGCTCTGGTTCACGGTAGGCTCCCTCCTTGGCTCCGCACTAAGCGCTGGGCGACCGGCATGCAACCTCTGGAAAGCGAGTCGAGGCTCGTTTGCACAATTGATTAGGAAGGACAGGCGTGAACACTCACCCGACGATCGAACGAAATAGGCAGGTTTTGGCGGGCCAAGAACCGGCGATGGTGTGGAAACATTTCGCCGAACTCGCGGCGCGCCCTCGGCCGAGTGGGCAAGAGGAAGCGGTGCGTACTTACATCATTGGCTGGGCAGAAGATCACGGGCATAAATGCTACCGCGACGAAGTCGGCAATTTGATCGTTAAAGTGCCTGGACGTGGTCAGGGCGTGGCCGCCGAGCC
>JAPKCE010000275.1 GCA_028823075.1 Myxococcota bacterium | reverse complement strand
GGTTGCGCCCGCATGGCGGCTGTCCAAAACATAGAACCCGAGCTCCTCGGCGCCGTCGCTACAAGAGCCTAAGGGCCCGGAACAGGTCTGCTCCTCATCGCAGAACAGCGAATCAACACAGCCGTCGTCGTTGGTGTCGCGCGTCGGGCGTAGACCCCATTGAATCGGGTCGCCGCAGCTCAGAGCATGGCAGGTCGAAAAGAACGCACTGTTGATCGAAACCGGATCGCCGGCGACGTCAAAGCTGATGTTGCGGTCAGCTGGAATTAAGGGGTGCTGACTGTCGAGCAGGGCGACGAAGAAGTCGTTGAAGCGGGTGCAGAGAAAGTCGGGGTATTCCCGCGACCAAAAGCGAAAGTCGTAGCTAAAGCCCTGGGCATTACTCGGAACCCGAAGGCGCAGCCTGAGCTGTATGGAATCATAGACCAGGCCGGTCGCCGAGGGACAGGCGGAATTGGTCGACAACTCGCCACCGTGAGCATCGAGAAAAATCGCTGGAGCAGAGACAGGGCTGCGCGAGAGCGCTAAACTGTTATCCCCGATAAAGCCTTCATCGCCCACTCCACTGGCCATTCCAGTGGCGAGAATCGCTAAGGAGTCGCCGTTTCTAGGCGGGACTCCGCCGTCGCCAAGTCCAGCAAAAACTGCTGATTGCAACGCTTCGGGGCGCCCCTCTCCATCGGCTCGACGTAACTCTGCCGAGAGCAGACCCCAGCGTCGCGTGTCATCGCTACTGGTTTGGCAAAGCTCCATGGCGACCGCCAAACTCTCGGCGCTGGCGCCTTGGGCTAAAGAAACCTCAGGGCAGAGCGCCTGGGCATTGTCGGCCGTGCCGTCGCAGTCATCATCGCTATTGTTGTCGGGAAAGTCGTAGGCTGCTGGGTTGATCGCAGCGGGGTTGAAGCATTGACTCAGATCATCGCAACAGTCGCCGCTGCAGCGCCCAAAGCCGTCACCGTCGAGGTCGTCATCTTCATCGACCAGTCCATCACAGTCCTCATCCTTGGCGTTGGTTTCACAAAGTTCATCGACGGGTAAAACCTCGTCGTGGCAGAGCCCCCACTCGCCAAAGACACAGCGCTGTAAGCCGTCGCTGCAAAGCCCAACGTCGCGCGTTTCAGAGCTTCCACTGTAGCAAGATTGGGTATCGCCCCCGCGACAAACGCAGGGTCCGGCGCGTTCACAACCGTTGCTGCGCACGCCATCACAGTCGTTAAAGCCGAGTTCGCAAACACAACGATCGGCGAGGCAGGACATGCTCGGCCCGCAGACTGGGCTGCAGGGTACCACCGGGGCAGGATCGGGCGCTGCGCTCTGGCAAGCAGCGACGAGCAGCAGTAAAGCGCAGAGACGCTGCACGTCTTTCTCCAGAAAATGAACGCTAGTGTTCATCGCGCAAAGGCGGGTCTGGGGGCAAGGTCTCGGATCGTGTCCGCTTATTCGCCAGCGCCACCTACTCGCTCAAGAACCGCCGCGGCTCCCAAGCCACCAGCCGCGCAAATACCGATGACCGCGTACTTTTTACCGCTACGATGTAACTCGTTCGCCATGGTCGTCACCATGCGCGCTCCGGTCGCCGCAAAGGGATGCCCAAGCGCGATGGAGCCGCCCAAAATATTGAGCTTAGTCTCGTCAACCGTGCAGGATTCGGCGCATCCTTGCGAACTGCACCATTCGGCGTCGCCGAGTTTCTGAGTCACGCTAAGAACCTGCGCAGCGAAGGCTTCATGAATGTCGATCACATCCATATCAGCCATCGTCAGCCCGGCTTTCTTCAAGGCTTTAGGCATGGCGATAGCAGGACCGATGAGCAATTGGTCGGCCGGATCAACGCCGACATAAGACCAGCTCTTAATCGCTGCCAAGGGAGTCATGCCCAACTCTGAGGCCTTCGCTTCGCTCATAATCAACACCGCAGCAGCACCGTCGGTGAGGGCCGAACTGTTGCCGGCCGTTAGGGTGCCTTTACCCGATTTTTTGTCGAAGGCAGGACGTAGGCGACTCAGCTTTTGTAAGGTCACACCAGGGCGCATCAATAGGTCCTGGTCGACAACCTTTCCGCTCGGTGTCGTCACCGGCGTCACCTCGGCCGCGAGCGTTCCATTTTCCCAGGCTGCGGCTGCGTTAGCTTGCGAACGCGCCGCCAACTCATCTTGAGCTTGCCGGGGAATGTCGTTCTCTTTGGCCATACGCTCGGCCGAATCGCCCATGGTCTCGCCGGTTGAGCGCTCGGCCACCGCAGGTTGTTTGGGCAACCACTTGAAGGGGAGAAGGCCCAACATTTTCTTCAAGGTTGCAACAAGACCAGCCTTGCCCAAACCATAAGGACCGACGGCGCGCATCACCTCGGGAGGTAAGGTTAAGGAGACATTGGAGCTAGAATCACCGCCACCGGCAATGATCACCTCAGCGTCACCGTTTTCGATGGCTGCTACAGCATCTGTGATGGCCTGTAGACCGCTAGCGCAAGCTCGGCTCACCGTTTTTGCTTGAATCTGTGGCGGCAGTTTTAAATCGATAACGATCTCACGACCGACATTCGGCGATAAGGGCGGCAACACCACCCCGCCCCAAAACAAAGCGTCAACCTGCTCGGCGTCGATGCCTGTCTTTTTTAGCAAACCGTCGACGGCGGCGCAGCCGAGGTCGATGGAGTCCATATTTTTAAAGGGCCCGAAAACACCGGTGAAGGGGGTGCGAGAGCCGCAGACGATAACAGCGCGTGTTGTGCTCATGATTTAAGCTCCGATTAGACTTCCACCGCAGACGCGGATGGTTTGTCCGTTGACCGCGGCTGAGGCAGGACTGGCAAGAAAAGTTACGAGGGCGCCGACATCATCAGGCAAGCCGCCCTGCTTAAGTGCCGCCATGCGCCGAGCCCCTTCGCGCAAGGTAAAGGGGAGTTTGGCGGTCATTCTCGTTTCAATAAAACCTGGAGCGACCGCATTACAACGCACCTGACCTTGGTTCGCCATATGCGCAGCAAGCCCTGCCAAGCCGGCTTTTGCGGTGGCGTAATTCGTCTGCCCGACGTTGCCCGCCAGGCCGGAAATGGAGCTAAGAAAAATCAGGTTGCCGCCGCCGGCCATAGGACCGGCCAGCAGCGCTTCGTTCAAGCGCATCACAGCGGCCAGGTTGACATCGAGGCAGAGCTGCCACTGCTCGGTGCTCATTCTACCCATGGTTTTATCGCGGGTAATTCCGGCGTTATGTACCACCACATCAACGCCGCCACGAGCTTCGAGTTCGGCGACTAGCCGCGCCGGCGCATCCTCGGCGGCGATGTCTAAGGCAAAAGCCTCGGCGCCAATTTCCTTGGCCGCGGCTTCGACCAGAGCCAGGTCATCCGGCCGGTCAAGCAACATGACCTTGGCCCCCTCGCGAGCCAGACGAGCCGCTGTGGCTTTGCCGATGCCCCGCCCGGAGCCGGTTACGAGCACGCGTTTACCCTGCAACGCACCTTGCAGTTGAGCTGCAGGCGCCGCTTCCAAATCGACAACGCGCCCGGTGACGAAGCTACTGTGTTCGCTGGCAAAGAAATGCAGCGCACCCTCGAGGCCTTGGCAGCCTTCGGCGGGTAAGCGCAACAAGTGGGCATAACCTGCCTTGCGCCCCAATTCCTTGGCGAGGCTACGCGCCAGACCGCTCAATCCCGACTGCGCAGCGGCATGAGCGGCAGCGCTACAAGTCTCGGGACGCTGCCCAAGCACGATCACTCGCCCATGTGTGGCAACGCGCCGCATGCGCGGCGAAAAGAACTCGTGAACAGCATCTAGGTCGCTCGGCGAGGCAAGCTCGCTGGCGTCAAAAACAAGCAGATCAAGCTTTCCTTGATGCTGGACCTTGGCGCCAAGCCCGGTCGCCCAGGCCTGTAAACGAGGCGCCAAAGCACCACCGCCAAACTCAACATTTTTAC
>JAPKCE010000274.1 GCA_028823075.1 Myxococcota bacterium | reverse complement strand
CGACAGCAGCTCTCGGAGGCGAAAACCTTACACATGCTGGCGATCTGGCTCATCGGTAGTCCGGCGTCGCGTAAGCTCGCCGCTTTGAGCATGAACAGGCGGGTTGCTTCGAGGTCGGTGCCCATGTCGGCGATCATAAACTGCAAAGCCTGGTGGCGGCTAAGAGGCTTACCAAAAGCGCTGCGCTCTTCCATGTACGAAGCAGCCTCCCGCAGGGCGGCGCGACCGATACCAAGGCTCTGCGCACCAATACCGATGCGCCCGCCGTCGAGGGCGTTCATGGCGATCGCAAAACCGATCCCTTCATCGCCCACGAGGTAGCGCGCCGGGATGCGCAAGTTCTCAAGGGTCAAAGACACAGTATTAGAAGCTTTTAGCCCCATCTTTTTCTCGGCAGGGCCGACGATCAAGCCGTCGGCATCGCCGGGAACAACAAATGCCGAGATGCCCTTAGGGCCCTCGCCTGTACGCGCCATAACGAGGATCCAAGACGCAAAGGCGCCGTTGGTGATCCACTGCTTTGAGCCGTTGAGAATGTAATCATCCCCTACTCGCTCGGCGCGCGTTTTAAGCGCCGCCGCATCACTGCCGCAATGGGGTTCACTGAGCGCAAAGGCACCGACCTTGCCACCACGAGCCAGGCAAAGGTCGGGTAGCACCTCGGCTTTGAGTTCATCGCTGGCGTAAGTGGCGATGGCCGAAGCGGTTAGGTTGTTGACCGCCATGGTCACCGCCGTCGAGGCGCAGCCGCGAGCGATCTCGGCTAGCGCTAAAGCGTAATTAACGTAGCCCATGGCACTGCCGCCATGCTCTTCTGGGACCAACATGCCCATAAAGCCTTGCTCGGCGAGCGGTAGAATGAGCTCGCTCGGAAAGGTGCTGGTCTCGTCGCGCTCAGCGGCCCCAGGAGCGACTCGCGTCGCCGCGAACTGGCGCGCCATATCCACAAGCATCAGCTGTTCTTCGTCGAGGTCGAAATTCATTGCAGCGCCTCCTTCAGTACGGCGCGACCGATGACGATCCGCTGTACTTCGCTGGTACCTTCATAAATCTCGGTAATTTTAGCGTCGCGAAAGTGGCGCTCGACCGGGTATTCCGTGACATAGCCGTTGCCGCCAAAGACTTGAATCGCTTGGGTGGTCACCCACATGGCAGTCTCCGCTGCCGCTAGCTTCGCCATGGCACTGAGCTTTCCGTAGTCGAGCTTCGCATCTTTTTGTTGCGCCGCTTGATGGGTTAACAGGCGCGCCGCTTCGATGCGCGTCGCCATATCAGCGAGCTTAAAGGCGATAGCTTGATGCTCGGCGATAGGCTTTCCAAAGGTCTTACGCTCCAAGCTGTAGTCACGAGCCGCGCGAAAGGCGGCTTCGGCAATCCCCAAGGCCTGCGCGGCGATACCAATACGCCCGCCGTCCAAAGTCGACATAGCGACGCCAAAGCCCTCGCCCGGAGCACCGAGCATATTAGCTGCCGGCACGCGGCAGTTTTCGAAGAAAAGTTGCGCCGTGGAGGAGGCGCGAATGCCCAACTTATCTTCTTTCTTACCCAGGCTAAAGCCATCGCTGCCCTTAGGGACCAAGAAGGCAGAAACAGCGCTGCTGCCCGCATCGCGGTCGGTGGTTGCAAAGACGATAAAACCGTCGGCCTCGTAAGCGTTGGTGATCCAAGCCTTGGTGCCGTTGAGAATATAGTCATCACCGTCGCGCCGGGCGGTGGTGCGCATGGCTGCAGCGTCCGAGCCGTTGCCGGGTTCCGTGAGCGCAAAGGCACCTAGTTTCTCGCCGCTTGCATAGGGGGCGAGCCATTCGCCGCGCTGCTCCGCGCTGGCGTACCGGTTGACCGGGTCGCAGTAGAGCGAGTTGTTTACGCTCATAATCACGCCGCAAGAAGCGCAACCTCGGCTGATCTCTTCCATGGCGATAACGTAACTTAATGCGTTGGCTCCCGTACCCCCTTCGGAGTCGGGAATAGCCACACCCATCAGGCCGATTTCGGCCATCTGTGCCACCGCTTCGGCCGGGAATATATGCCCCCGGTCCCAAGCGCCGGCATTGGGTGCCAACAAGTCATCGGCGAGTGAGGCGCAGGTGTCTTTAAACATCTGCTCTTCTTCGTTGAGGGTGAAATCCATTTATTTTCCTACAAACTCGGCACTGCGCTTGGCGCTGAACGCTACCATGCCCTCTTTGCCGTCGACGGTGCCAAATTGAATTCCAAAGGCTTGTTGTTCTAGCGCGTTCCCGCGCTCCTGGGGCAGATCAGCGCCCGAGCGAATCACCCGTTTGGCGTTGGCGACTGCCAGCGGTCCTTTGCCGGCGATCAGTTGCGCTTGAGCCTGGCTCGCTTCGAGCACTGTGCCCGGCTCATAAAGGTTGTTCACCAGCCCCAGAGCTTTCGCCTCGTCGCCGCGAACCATCTCGGCGGTGACACAGAGTTCGATAGCCTTCGCCTGCCCAACGCGCCGCGCCAAACGGATGGTACCGCCAAAGCCGGGGATCAGGCCCAGATTGACTTCGGGTTGTCCAAAGCGGGACTTCGCCGAGGCGTTGATCCAATCGGCGGCCATCGCCAATTCGCATCCGCCGCCAAGACAAAACCCTTCGACTGCCGCGATCCACACCAAACGGCTGCTTTCCATACGCGCGAACACGCTATGTCCGCGGGCAGAAAAGGCACGCGCATCTTCGGCGCCAAAGGCCTGCATCTCTTTAATGTCAGCCCCAGCGACGAAGGCTTTGCCGCCAGCGCCTGTCAGAACAGCGGCTCGGACGACTGGGTTCGCTTCGACCTCGGCAAAGGCGGCTTCAAGCCCGTCGAGCACGGCTCCATTAATTGCATTCAGGGCTTCGGGGCGGTTGACGGTAACCGTCGCCACCGGGCCGCTAATCGTTGTAAGCACAACAGACATGGCTCTACCCTTCCGAATAATCGTAGACGCCGCGCCCGGACTTGCGTCCGTACCAACCGGCGTCGACGTATTGAATGAGCAAGGGGCAAGGGCGATATTTGGCGTCGCCGAGCCCCTCGTGAAGCACCCGAGCAATGGCCAAACAGGTGTCGAGGCCAATGAAGTCCGCAAGCGCCAAGGGGCCCATCGGCGCGTTGGTTCCGAACTTCATCGCGTTGTCGATATCCTCGGCGCTGCCGATCCCCTCGTACAGGGTGTAAAAGGCTTCGTTGATCATGGGCAAAAGAATACGGTTAACAATGAAGCCGGGGAAGTCTTTCGAGCCGCTGACCACTTTGCCCATGCGCTTGGCTAGCTCATCGGTCGCAGCGAAGGTTTCATCGCTAGTGGCGATGCCGCGAATGATCTCCACGAGTTTCATAATCGGTACGGGGTTCATAAAATGCATACCCACCACGCGGTCGGGGCGCTTGGTCGCCGCGGCGATACGGGTGATCGAGATCGAGCTGGTGTTTGAAGCCAAGATGACATGCTCGGGGCAGATCGCGTCGAGCTTGGCAAACAGGTCGAGTTTAATCGCTTCGTTCTCGATAATCGCTTCAACAACCAAATCGGCCTTCGCCAAAGCTTCGAGATCGCTTGAGGTGCTTACGCGAGCGGCAACTTGGTCGGCCTGCTCCTGAGTCATCTTCTCCTTGCGAACAAAACGGCTCAGCGATTTGTTGATGGTAGCCAGGCCCTTCACACAGGCCTGCGGGTTTAAATCGACCATGATGACTTGCAGGCCGATGCCCGCAGCCACTTGGGCGATACCGTTCCCCATCTGTCCGGCACCGACGATGCCTAGTGTTTTAATCTCGCTCATCGTTTTAGCTCCATTCAGGGTTGCGCGACACGACCATGGCAACAGCTTCACCGCCGCCGATGCATAACGAGGCGCAGCCCGTTATTTTGCCGGTGTCTTTAAGGTTATGCAGCAAAGTTACTAGGATACGGCAACCACTGGCAC
>JAPKCE010000273.1 GCA_028823075.1 Myxococcota bacterium | reverse complement strand
GCCGTAAAAAATACCGTCGTCGCGCTCAAATAGCCAAACGGGAAAGTCGGCACCGCGAGCAAAGCTCGGCGGCGCATCAAACCAAAACAGCGATTTGCGTCGCAGCTTCAAGTGACGAGTTAAACTACTGGGTAGTAAACCAGCTGCCCAAGCCCCAGGGCAGAGCACCAGGCGCTCGCTAAAGAAATCGCCCTGATCGGTGACGACGCGCCAATGAGCGCCTTCATGGCTGTAACCCAAAACGCTCGCGCCGATGCGCAAAGTAGCACCTTTAAGTTGCGCCTGTCGGGCCCAAGTTCGCACGCATCGCTCCACCCACAGCATCCCACCATCTTCTTCGAGAAGACCGACTTGGTCGTCGCTGAAATCGAGTTGGGGGTAGTTTTTTCGAAGTTCGTCGTTGGTGAATTTTTCGACGCTGAGTCCATGTTGCGCGGCGGCGCGGGCAACCCCGGGAATGACCAAGCCTTGCTCGCTGCCCACCTGCAACACGCCGCAAATATCGAGCAGGCTTTCACCGCTGACCTGCTCGAGTTCACGCCAGCGCTGATAGCTGCGCTGCAGCAGCGGCACATAGTCTGGATGCTCGAAATAGGCTTTGCGAATGGCGCGGGTTTGCCCATGTGAGCTGCCGAAAGCGTGACCCGGCGCATGGCGGTCGAGGCCGAGCACCGAAGCGCCTGAAGCGGCTAGATCGTGGGCGACGACACTGCCCAGCCCGCCCAACCCGACAACGATGACATCGTAGTTTGTCATAAATTGTAACTAGAGCGGATGGGGCGCCGGGTCACCCTCAGAAATAGATCTCGGCGCCATCTTATCGGGGCAAAGAAAAAAAAGTTGCTCCGTCGTTTATCCGAACGGTTTGCGCCGAGGTTTCTGTGACCTTGTTCACAGGAGGAAAGCTCATGCCACAAGTCAACCGATCCCGTAACGTTCATCACCGTCAACCGGTCGCCAATGAAGTGCCGCCGCGTCAGAATTCGGGGCGTACCTACACCGTTCGCTCTGGCGATAGCCTCAGCGCTATAGCCGCTCGCCACGGTTGCAGTTTGCAATCGGTGCTGAGCGCTAACCCGCAAATCTCGAACCCCAACGCTATTCGCCCGGGTCAATTGATCGACTTGCCCTGCGACTCTGGAAACGACCGCATGGCGAACCGCTGGAATGATGCCGGCGCCGAAGGAGCTCGATGGCGCGCCTTTCGAGGGATCAACGCTGGGCGAACCCTACGCCGAGGGCATACAGGCGGTGATGTACGCCAACTCCAAGAAGCGCTGGTGAGCACGGGACATATGAGTGCCGCCCAGGCGAGAACCGGACCCGGCCTTTTCGGCCCCCTTACCCAAGCTGCTGTGCGTAGCTTTCAAGGCGCCCAGGGTTTGACAGCGGATGGCATTGTTGGGCCGCGGACGCGAGCTGCCCTCGGTCGCGCTTTATCACAAGACTCTCGCCCTGAGCGCAGCGCGCCGCCCGTGGTCGTGCCCCCGAGAAGCGCGCCTTCGCGACCCTCGGCGCATCCTGCTCCTACGACCAGCTACGACGGCAGTCGCCCGGCAAACGGAACCACCAACACTCGAGCTTGGATCCCGGTCGATGCACCGGTGCAAAGCGAGGTTGGTAGCCGCAGCGCCTCGCGTTATGACCAGGTGCTCAACCAGTTCGCGGTCGGCTCAAACCCTCGCTATAGCCCCCGTGGCGGCAACACTTATTGCAATATATTTGCCTGGGATGTGACCCGAGCTATGGGCGCCGAAATTCCTCATTGGGTAGACCAGCAGGGCAATCAGACTCGCCAGGGGTCCCCTGGGGCTTGGGAGATGAACGCCAACGCAACCAACCGTTGGTTGCATAATCAAGGCGCCGCTAAAGGTTGGCGGCAGGTGACTGGTCGTGAAGCGCAAAGCCACGCTAATTCGGGTGCGCCCGCTGTAGTGTCGTGGAAAAACCCGAGCGGCATTGGGCATATCGGTATGATCCGGCCCGGCGAGTTTACGGCGCGCGGCGCAGCGCTAGCTCAGGCCGGCAGACTCAACTTTAACGATCGCCATGTCAGCGATGGTTTCGGGCGTTTGAGGCCGGAGTATTGGGTGCATGACTAGCGTGTGCAGGTTTCCCAAGCGTTGACGCCGGCACAGCCAGTGCGGTCGATGCATGCCGACAAGCTTTCAAAGTCGGTCAAGCCGCTTCTTACTCCGCTTAGAGCACACCAAGCCTTCAACGTTGTCGGGTTGAAAAATCGAGTACCTGGGCAGCGGTCGTTCATATGATCAATGTATCGCTGGCAGGTGCTAGCGACAGCTGGAAGGGCAGGGCCGATGCAAGTGCTTGGAAGGAACCCGCCGCAATCTCGCGCCGCCGCACGGTTGGTCAAACAGGAGTCGTAGATCTCAGTTTGCGGTAAACTTAGCGAGTTGCGTAGGCGAGAGCAGGTGTTGATGCAGGACTCGGTCGCATCGTTACAAGCGATGCAGGCTTGGCGGCAAAGGGGTGTGACCACGACATGGTTTGGGTCCCAAACACCTTGGATGCAGCGGCGAATATCTTCGCAGCCTTCACCCGCGTTGCGAAGGCAACTGTGAATTTGCTGCAACCCGGTCTCACCAACGGCCCTTGTAAAGCCATTGGCCATCATCTGACAGTAAGAGCCCAAGCCTTCACAACGCTGAGCATTACGACAAACTTCTGCCACTATCTCGGCTCGGCCTGTGGCTTCTTGGCTGCGAATTAGGCAGCGATACCAATCCGCGGGCGCACAGCCGGCACCACCCAAACATTCGACGAGATGATTGCCGCCCAGGTTGGGTTGGTCGCTTGGTGAGCGCCAGTTTTCGCATTCCCATGCCGCTTCCCAGGTGGAGCGATTGCGATTGCCTTCACAAGCGACGATGGTGTTGCCGCGGTCGATACAAGTCTGAGAAGGTGTGGGACCAAGGAAATGTTGAGGGTTGCAGTTAACCTGGCGGGGTAAAACGCCACATTGTTCGATGCTGCATTGTAACCATGCCTGGCGAGCAGGGGGGGTCATCATGCCCAAAAGACCTTCGCATTCATGACCGCAGATCAAGGGGTCGGCGTTGAGTTCGACCGAACATTGGCGCAGGCGCCGGTTGGCACAAACATCTTGGCAGACTTGAGAAATTTCGCGGTCGGGTAAGCAGCGCCAGGGCTCGCAGGAGCTTTCGTGAACACAGCGTAAATAGTCCACTTGATCGGCCTCGGCGATGCCCGGAAGCGCCAAAGTACAACTGCGTCGACATTCGCGGCCACAGGGCATGCCCAAACACGATTCGGCACAGCGGTCGCTCTCGTGGACGGGCGGTGGGGGCTCGGGCGGGTGAAAGCCGGCGTCGTATTCGCCAGGCGTCAAACTGCCGATATCTTGCGCCAATTCACCGACGTCTGTGCTCCCTGCATCGGCAAGCAGGTCAGGGCCTGAATCCCACGCGGGAGCGCCAGCATCCTGGCCGTCACCGCCCTGTCCCAACCCGGCATCGCCGTTCAGGTCGGGCGCATCGGGTTGTGCGGTACAAGCGCCTAGCGTTAGGGCAAAAATGAGACAGGTTGAAAGGTTGCGCATGAGTTCTCCGTGGTGGGTTAGGCTAGACGCTCTCGATGCAACCGGCAACCAGCCCGCGCCGCGCCGATGCTGATGCTTTGGTTGGCGCTCAGCTTTGGCGACGCGCAAATCAGCGAACTACGGCGAGGGGTCGACGATTCGAGCCATGCATCTTGGGCCGCTTATCGCTTGCAGTACCGCTTGCCGCCCCTAGCCTCTCGGCATCGTATCGAAGCTTTTGTTTGGCATGGGAAGCGTTTGCTCGCCCAGCGTTTCGACCCGGCTGACCGGCCGCGCGCCGTGGTGCATCTGCTTCATGGTTATCTCGAACACGCCGGCTTGCAATGGCCTCTAGTACAGACCTTAGTCGATGCTGGTTTCGCT
>JAPKCE010000272.1 GCA_028823075.1 Myxococcota bacterium | reverse complement strand
CGCTGTAATCGCTCGCTCCACCCCCGGTTTTTCGGGCGCTGACCTGGCTAATTTAGTCAACGAATCAGCCTTGCTAGCGGCCGTCCAGAATGCTCAAAGGGTAGAGCCTGAACATGTTGAATCAGCTCGAGATAAAATCACCATGGGCTCAGCCCGCCGGTCGATGGTCATGAGTGCTGATCAGAGTCACGCTACAGCTGTTCACGAGGCGGGGCATGCGGTCGTGGCTTTCTTCACTGAAGGCGCCGACCCGCTGCATAAGGTGACGATCATCCCGCATGGCCGCGCCTTGGGTGTGACCATGCAGTTACCCGACGAGGACCGTTATTGCGTCAACCGCAAAGACGTTTTGACGCAGATTAAAGTCCTTCTTGGCGGCTTCCTTGCTGAGAAGAAGTATTTCGGCCCCGATGGTACGACCAGCGGCGTGAGCAATGATCTGCAACGCGCCAAAGATCTGGCGACGCGCATGGTTAGCGAGTTTGGCATGTCCAGTTTGGGCCCCATCTTTTATGGCTCGGACAACGAAGAGGTTTTCTTGGGTCGCCAGATGACCCAGCGCCCGAATGGGCAGTCCGACGCTACCCTGCGCGAGGTGGATCAAGAACTGCGTAAAATCATCGAGGGTTGTTATGAGGTGGCCGAACGCTTGCTCGAAGACCATAGCAAAGAACTTGAGCTTCTGACCGCGGCCTTGACCAGCCACGAGACGGTGAGCGGCAAGGAGATCAGCTACCTCTTTGAACATGGCCAGATGCCGGAACGCCCCGTCGTGCCGTTGGAAGTGAACGAAGCAGCAGCCGAAACCCCTGCGGCTGACGAGCAGAGCGATACGGACGACAGCCAGGCCGGTGATATTGGCGGCAGACTCATACCGAACCCTGCCTGACATGGCGCAACCGCCATGGTTGAGCGAGGGCGCTCCGGTCGTCATGGGCATCCTTAATTTAACGCCAGACTCGTTTAGCGATGGCGGTGAACTCACCAACAAAGATCAACTTCTGGCGCGTGCCGAGAGCATGCGAAGCGGCGGTGCTCAACTGCTCGATTTAGGGGCAGTGAGCACGCGGCCCGGAAGCCTTCTTGTGAGTCAGGAAGAGGAGTTGCATAGGCTGCTGCCCGCTGTTGAGTCTTTGATCTCAGAAGGCTTTGAGCACTTGAGCATCGATACCTATCGCCCAGCCGTGGCGCGAGCAGCGTTGGCCGCGGGTGCTTGTATGATCAACGATGTGCGCGCTGCACGGGAGCCCGGAATGCTCGAGCTATTAGGCGAACGCAAACCTTGGGTTTGCCTCATGCATATGCGCGGGCAGCCCGAGACGATGCAGCGCGGCGAACTTGGCTATCGTGACGCTCTCGCCGAGATCGGCGCCTGGCTGGCGGAGCGCGCTCAAGCGGCGATCGCTGCAGGGTTGCCGCAGGCCCATCTGTTGATCGATCCCGGCATCGGTTTTGGTAAGAGCGATACTGATAACCTAGGCCTAACACTGGGTTGCGCTGAGTTGCGCGCGGCAAGCGGCTGTGAACTTCTTTACGGCGCCTCTCGCAAGAGCCTTGTTGGCCGAATAGCGGGTATCGACTCACCCCAGCAACGCCTTCCGGGCAGTCTGAGTTTACTCGGCGCCGCCTTTCGCGCAGGGGCTCGCGTGTTTCGGGTCCATGATGTGGCCGAGACCGTGCAATTCCTAAAACTCGAGCTTGCCTTGTTGCAGGCAAAACGCGCTCGGGCTTGACCGAGAAAACTTCGATTGTTAGCGCAGGGCACGAACTCAAAGCCCGCTCTTTTGGTGGGTAAAATAAGGATGCTTCTGATGCTTAAAAAAACCCTCGACCATCTTCGTAAAATCAAGCCAGCTGTTGCTGTAGAAGCCCATTGTGACGGCCCCTGCGGCGTTTACGATCCCGCATCCATCCGTATCGCTGCTGAAGCTGCGGTATCGATGACCAAAAAGATTATCGCGTTGACGCCTCCGGACGCCAGCAACGCCGCTGCCATGGCCGCCTACCTTAACACCTTGTCGCGCTACGTGGCGATCAAAGAGCAACAGGCACATTTGGCCAAAGAAGAGATCTTGGTTCTCTGGACTGATTACTTCAAGCCTGTGCATCTGGACAGCTACCCCAACCTGCACGAGACCATCTGGAAAGCGACCAAGCTCTGCTCGACGGTCAAGGTTGAGGTCAGCGCCACCCACGCCGGTGAACTGATGGACGCGGTGAAAGAGATCCACACCATTTTCTGGGCTACCAAGGGTCGTGACATCGCCTGGTACACCGCGAGCTAAATCGCCGCCTCAGGTCGGTTGGCGCGAGTTGCTGCTTTGGCTCTGCCGAAGAAGACGGCGCTTTCGCGTGCAGGGGGAGTCGATGCTTCCTCTGCTCGCGGCTGGCGACGAGCTGCTCATCGATTCTCGCGCTGCCCTCAGGGTAGGTGATTTGGTTGTGGCTCGGCACCCGTTTCGTAAGGACGTTCTCTTGGTGAAAACCTTGGTGTCTCTGAGCGATGGCCGAGCTTGGCTCGAAGGCTGTAATGAGGCGCAAAGTAGTGATTCTCGTAGTTTGGGCGCTTTGCCCGTGATCTTATTGCTCGGTAAAGTGAGCAGCCGATTTTAGAGAAGCTAAGCGTATGATGGCATTGCTCACAGGCTTGTTTGCGGGCGCATTGCATGTGCTCGCTGGGCCTGATCACCTGGTGGCTTTGGCGCCTATCGCGGCCGATAAGCCGAGGCGCGCCTTGTCGCTTGGCCTGCGCTGGGGCCTCGGTCACGGTTTAGGCGTTGTGACTCTGGGGCTGCTCGCTATCTTTGCCAAAGATTTCATCGACACGGCTTGGCTCTCGGCGCGCTCCGAGTTGATGGTCGGCTTTGTGCTGATCGGCGTCGGACTTTGGGCGGCTCGGCGCGCCTCGGGCTTAGTCGTTCACGCCCACGGTCACGATCATGAGGGTGACACACATGAGCATCTTCATGTCCACGTCGGCGGCCCTTCACACGCCGACCATCGCGCCCATTTGGGCCATCAGCATGCTGCTTTTATGGTGGGTATGTTGCACGGCGCGGCGGGGACGGGGCATCTGCTCGGCGTGCTGCCTTCTCTCGCCTTACCTCCGTTCGAAGCCACCCTTTACCTCGGCGCGTATTTGCTAGCCGCTGTTGTCGCTATGGGCCTCTGCGCTTTGGCGATGGGGCGTCTCGTCGGAGGTCGCAGCCTAGCGGCTTTACGCCGTGTGATGTTTGCCTCTTCCGCTTCGGCGATAGCGCTCGGCGTGGTCTGGGTCGCTCAGGCGTGGAACTTCTAGGAGCTTTTGATGAACGAATCGATACTGACCCTATCCCAGGTGCTTGAGCGTTATTCGGCAGGCCCCACAGAAGGTTTGTTCGCCGACGGCTCGGCACGTCCAAACCCCGGACCGGGGGGGTGGGGGGTGGTAGCGGTCTACGGCGACGCCATGGTTGGCCAGCGCTTTGGCAAGGAGCCTGCGACCACCAACAACCGTATGGAGTTGCGCGCCCTCATCGAGGCATATGGCATGCTTGAAGAGGACGCTAAGACCGTTATTTACAGTGACAGTCAGATCTGCGTGAACACCGTCAATCAATGGGCTGCTGCCTGGCAGCGCCGCGGCTGGAAGCGCAAGGGTGGGCCGATTAAGAACCTCGAACTCGTTCAAGAACTCTACGCATTAGCCCAGGCTCACCCGCGGGTGGAGTTGCGCTGGATACGCGCCCATCAGGGGAATCGCTGGAATGAATACGCCGATGCCTTAGCAACCGCTTGGGTGCGCAGCGAACTGTAATTTAACGAGGCTTTCTAACGCCCTTTCCATGTTTGTCAGACCCCCTGTGTAAACTCTGGGCATGGAGGGTCTATGGATCTTTGGACGCGCGCTTTAATAATTGAAACCACGGCCGCTAACACTGCCCAGGCCCAACGCCTTTGGTCGACTTGGCCAAG